>CALUML010000038.1 GCA_944321745.1 uncultured Bacteroidales bacterium | reverse complement strand
GGAAAATGAATTTATTGTGTAAAGTAATTTCGGAAAATGAACCAAAAAGTGTGAAGTAAAATTAGGCATAGTCAAACTATAGAAAACCGACAAAGAAACTATAGGACGTTCGCCAAGATGCTATAGGACGATGACCAAGATGCTATAGTTTGTTTTCGGGTTTGCAAGAGGATATTCGGCAATGAGGCAGAACGTATTAAGCTTGGAATAGGAGAAATGTTAACTAGGAAACTATAGGACGTTCGTCAAGATACTATAGGAAGATGACCGGGAAACTAGTAGGGGTATTTCAATTGAAAATTGAAAGTTGAAAGTTGACTGTGCCGGGGCGGCGCGTCCAAGGCCAACGGCCTTGCCTCTCCAATATATGCAGCAAAGATAGGAAAAATACGGCACAAATGATGCTACAAAAAAAGGAAAAAGGAAAAAGGGAAAAGAAGAAAGGGTGAAAGTCAAGGCCAACGGCCTTGTAGCATTCAGCATAGGGCAACGCCCTACGAAATAAACCCAATCCGCGCCCGTCTGCGCTATCTGCGGGCAACAATCCGAAATCTGAACTTTTGCCCCCCGAAACCTTGCCTATATCCCATTTTTTTTCTATATCTTTGCAAATCAAAATCGGAAGCCCTGCAAGGGCTGTATTCTAACATGAACAAAGTGAAGAAAGTATTGTATATTTCGCAAGAGATATACCCTTACCTGCCGGAAACGGAGATGTCGAAAATGGGGAGATACCTCCCGCAAGCCGCCCAGGAACGGGGACGGGAAACCCGCACGTTCATGCCGAAATTCGGCTTGATCAACGAACGCCGCAACCAGCTCCATGAAGTTATCCGCCTGTCGGGCATGAACCTGATAATCGACGACACCGACCACCCGCTCATCATCAAAGTGGCTTCTATCCAGTCGGCACGCCTGCAAGTGTATTTTATTGACAACGAGGATTACTTTCAACGGCGTTGCCTCACGACGGACGAAAACGGGGTGGAATATGCCGACAACGACGAACGCATCATTTTTTATGCGCGCGGCGTGCTGGAAACGGTGAAAAAGTTACGCTGGACACCGGACATCATACATTGCCAGGGATGGATGACCGCCTTGGCCCCGCTATACATCAAAAAGGCGTATGCGGACGATCCGTTCTTCAAGAAATCGAAAATCGTGTACTCCGTGTTCGATGATGACTTCAAGACCCCCCTGTGCAAGGGGTTCGGCCAAAAAGTGTTGGTCGATGGCGTGGAACTGGCCGACCTGAACGGGCTGGACAAGAAGGCGGCCGATTTTGCGGCTCTTTCCAAGCTGGCTATCCTGTATTCGGACGGCGTGATACAGGCGCGTCCCAAAGTGAACAAGCGCGTGATGGATTATGCCAAGGCCCAGGGCAAGAAAATATTGCCCTATGCGGGCGAAGATTACGCCGATGCCTACGTGGAATTTTACGACAGCCTGGCCGGGGAGGAGTGAAAAACTGATAACGAAATAATTGGTAGCCAAGAGTGGCCAGCCCACCAGGAGGTATAAGTTGAACTGCAAAATTGTAAATGAAGTGGTGAAGTTTGCATATTATTCCTTATTATTAGTTATTGCTTCGTGCCTGCTTGCTTCGTGCGACAGCAACATCACGAACATGGGGCAGAGCATCCGCCCCGAAGGCGACCAGATAAAGGTGGCGACGGATACGTTCCGCCTGTCCACGGCCAACGTGTTTGTGGAAAAAATGTATAACCGCCCCGACTCCCTGCTGCTCGGCACGTTCAAGGACGACCGCTACGGTACGACGTATGCCGACATCCTGGCACGTTTCGAGGCGGCGTTCGACAGCGTGGGTTTCCGCTATCCCGAAGGTGCGGTGCCCGATTCCACGTTCCTGCTGCTGTCATATCGCAGTTGGTTCGGAGCCGATAATTCGGCCATGTCGGTGAAAGTATATGAAATGAACCAGGGCAAGTATCTGGACTATTACACGTATTATCCGACGAACATCGACGTGTCCGAATATTGCGACCAGACGGAACTGCTGGGCGATGCCGTTTTCTCGGCGGGGGATTCCACGCAGCTCATCCGCCTCAAGCTGACGGACAGTTTCACCCAGCGTTTGTTCGAAAACACGCGCGACTTTACTGACGAGGAGGACTTCTTCCGTCGCTTCAACGGCCTGTACATCACTTCGCCGCTGGGAGATGCCACCATGATGTACCTCAACAGTGTTTCCCTGGCGCTGTATTACCACTACGATGCTACGGTGGCGGGCAAAGACACCACCTTTGTGAACACGACCAGTTACGTGGTGGACGGGGCGGTGGTGAACCGCTTCCTGCACCCGGACACGGCACGGGTCAAGGACTATCTGGCACAGCACGACAGCATCAACTACGTGGCTTCGCCGGCCAACATCTACGCGCAGGTCAACGTGCCGTTGCGCCGGATGGTGCAGCAGATGAAGGATTCCGTGGGCGACAAACGCCTGGTAGTGAACGGTGCCAACGTGCGGGTGGAGGTAAAGGACACGCAGAATGAAATGGAGGACAGCGACATCACCGTGCCGTTGCCCGACAATATGCTGCTGATGAAAAAGGACGAGGTGGATGCTTTCTTCCGCGACGAAGGGCTGCCCACTGACAGCGTGGTGTACACTTCGTATTCGAGCGCGGACTCGTGCTACACGTTCAACATTGCCGCTTACATCACGCGGGAAATCCAGAAAGTATCCGACCAGGTTTCGGGCGAAGTGCAGATAGAGTCCATGCCCGAACAACTGGAACTGATGATGTTGCCGGTGCGGGTGGTGCTGTCAAGCACCAGCTCGGGCTCGTCCTCCGTGTCGGAAGTCAGCCAACAGGTGCTGATCAATGGTGTCACCATCCGCAGCGGAAACGACAGAAACCGCCCGATGACTATGGAGGTGGTGTATAGCGGATTTTAACCCCCAACCCCTAAAGGGGAACTTTCTGAGTTTTGACCTCAGTCCATAAGTCGTTGCCTCGCTCTTTGGCCTCGTTTACTCGTTTACTCGTTTACTCGTTTACTCGTTTACTCGTTTACTCGTTTACTCGTTTACTCGTCCACTCGTTTACTCGTCCACTTGTTTACTCGTAACTCTCACAATATGAACATACAACAAAGACTTTCGGCTTTGCGCGATGCCATGCGCCGGCATGGCGTGACCGCTTATATCGTTCCGGGCACCGACCCGCATGCAAGCGAATACATTGCCAGCCATTGGAAGGAACGCCAATGGATATCGGGCTTCAACGGCTCGGCAGGCACGGTGGCGGTCACGTTGGACCGTGCCGGGTTGTGGACCGACTCGCGTTACTTCCTGCAGGCCGCCGATCAGCTGGCCGGTAGCGGGATTGAATTGATGAAACAAGGCTTGCCCGACACGCCGGAGATTGTGCCTTGGCTCGCCACCGTGCTGCAAGCGGGCGACAAGGTAGGCGTGAACCCGCAAATGTTCCCGCTGAACGCCTATGCGGCTATGAAAGCGGAACTGTCCATCAACCACATCGAACTGGTGTCGGTGGACTTGCTTGCAGAGGTGTGGACGGACCGCCCTGCCCTGCCCCGGAAGCCGCTGTTCCTGTATGATGAAAAATATGCGGGGGCATCCGTCAGCGAAAAGTTGGAAAGCCTCCGCCGGGAGTTGCTGGCTCGCCATGCGGAAGTGTTCGTGCTCTCGGCGTTGGACGATATAGCGTGGCTGTTCAACATCCGGGGCGAGGATGTGGCCTACAACCCGGTGGTGATAGCCTATGCGTTAGTCGACCAGGAGCAGGCAACGCTGTTCGTGGACGCTGACAAGGTGGACGACAAGAGCCGGGCGGCTTTGGCGCAACAAGGCGTGAGCCTGGCCGGTTATGCGGACATATACCAGGCTGTGCAGGCCATCCGCCCTGATGCAGCCGTGCTGGTGGACGGGGACAAGCTGAACCAGTCCCTGTTCGAACACATCCCGGCGGGCTGCACTATCCGCAACACGATGTCGCCCGTGTTCAGGCTGAAAAGCGTCAAGAACGCGGTGGAACTGGACGGCATACGCCATGCCATGGTGAAGGACGGCGTGGCACTCGTGCGCTTCTTCAAATGGCTGGAAGAGAACGTGAAGACGGGCAACCTTTCTGAAATATCCGTGGCGGAAAAGCTGTACGAATGCCGGGCACAGCAAGAATTGTTCAAGGGAGAAAGTTTCAGCACCATTGCCGGATATGCCCACCACGGAGCCATCGTGCACTACTCGGCCACGCCGGAATCCGACCTGAAGCTGAGTGCCGACAGCCTGCTGCTGCTCGACTCGGGCGCACAATACCTCGACGGTACGACCGACATCACCCGCACGGTAGCCCTCGGCACGCCCACCGTGCCGCAGATAGTGGACTTTACCCGCGTGCTGAAAGGTCATATCAGCCTGGCCACGGCCATCTTCCCGGTGGGCACTCGCGGCTCGCAACTGGACATCCTGGCACGCAAGGCTTTGTGGGACAAGTGCCAGAACTACGGGCACGGCACAGGCCACGGCGTGGGCCACTTCCTCAACGTGCACGAAGGTCCGCAGAACATCCGCATGGACGAAAACCCAGTGACGCTGCAACCCGGCATGATTATTTCGAACGAACCGGGACTGTACCGCACAAATGAATATGGCATACGCACGGAGAACCTCATCCACGTCATCCCGGCAGGGGAGACGGAGTTCGGGCAGTTCCTGCAATTCGAAACCCTCACCCTCTTCCCGATAGACCAGACGCTGATAGACCCGGAACTGCTGGATGCCCGGGAGATAGAATGGCTGAATGCCTACCACCTGCGCGTGTACAATGCCTTGTCGCCCAACCTGAACGGCGACGAGCGTGAATGGCTTGCCCGCAAATGTACACCCATCAAGGTGCAGGGATAAAGATGATGCAGGAGGCTGATTTTTCCATACACGACTCCCTGCTTGGAAAAGAGGCGGGCACGCCCGAGCGGTATGACGCTTCGCTTCTTTTCCGCATCCCGCGTTCGGAAAACCGGTTGAAATATGGTTTGGCTGATGACAGCCTGCCTTTTACGGGGGTCGATGTGTGGAATTGCTATGAGTTTTCCTGCCTGACCCAAGGCGGGTTGCCCGTGTCGAGAGTGATGAAGATGACGTGCCCGGCAGACAGCCCTTTCCTGGTGGAGTCCAAGTCGCTGAAGATCTACCTCAACTCGTTCAACATGGAGCGGTTCGAGCCGACGGTGGATGCCTCGCTCCAGCGGGTACAGACCATCATCACGGCAGACCTATCCGCCTTGTTGCAAGCTCCCGTATCGGTTCATTTTTATGGCAAGGACAGCATGGAGGCTGTTCCTTTTCAAGGCATTCCGGGCATTGAGCACTACATCCCTTTGGCGGAGCAGGAAGCCATCCAATTCGGTCATTACGAGGAAACGCCTTCCCTGCTCACTGGTACGCCGACTGGCGAAGAGCAGGAGTACGCTTTCACCAGCGACCTGCTTCGCTCCAACTGCCGGGTGACCCATCAGCCCGATTGGGGAGACTTGTTCGTGAAGATGCGCTGTCAGTATCGGGTGGATTTCGCGTCCCTTGTGCAGTATCTGGTGTCGTTCCGCAAGGAAAACCACTTCCACGAAGAAGTGGTGGAGATGATATACAAGCGTTTGTGGGATACTTTCCGCCCAGCCCGCCTCATGGTGGCCGCCATGTACACCCGGCGGGGCGGTATCGACATCAACCCGCTTCGCTGCTCGCACCGGGAGGATGTGGAACCGGCTTTCCTGTCGCCGGACATGCGCCTGGGCAGGAGGTGGAGGCAATGACCCGCAGCAATAGCCCGCAGGGTAGCTTGCCCATCCACGAAAAAGCACTATCTTTGCAACACTTTTCAAGGCACACATGCGTCTGTGGCGTAATTGGTAGCCGCGCCAGACTTAGGATCTGGTGCCGCGAGGCGTGGGGGTTCGAGTCCCCCCAGGCGCACGTTTCGTTTTCATTTGTTTGATAATGGACCCGAGCCAGCTTCCATGTGGTGAAGTCGGCCCGGGTTCATTTCATGCTTACGCCTTTGCCCGGTGTCAATTGGGCTTGACCCCCAGCGTGCGGTAGGTGTCGCGCAGGGTGTCCTCGTTATCTGTAATCACCAGGATGGAATCGCCCGGTTCCAGCTCGGTGTTGCCGCGCGGTACGAAGTAATTGCCGCCGCGTTTCACCATGACCACCAAGGCCTTGTCGGGCAGCGGAATGTCGATGAGCGTGTTGCCCTTCTCCAGCATCTCGGGGCGCACGGTGATTTCGGCCATGGCGGATTTGATGTCATCTGAAAACTCGATGTCGAACTCCTTCAGCTTGTGGGTCTTCGGGCCGGGTTGCGACAGCTTGAGCCACTTGGCCACGGCAGGAATGCTCGTGCCCTGGATGACCAGCGAAAGGATGGTGATGAAGAACACGATGTTGAATATCATCTTCGCCTGCGGCACGCCCGCCACCCACGGATAAGTAGCGAAGATGATGGGCACCGCCCCGCGCAGCCCCACCCACGAGGTGAAGATGCGGGCGTTGAAACTCATCTCCCGGAAGGGAGCGAGGCAGGCGAGCACGCTCAACGGCCTTGACACCAGTATCATAAACACACCAATCAATATGCTGATGCCTGCCACGGGGAGCAGCTCGGAGGGGTTCACCAGCAGCCCGAGGGTGAGGAACATGATGATTTGGAACAACCACGTCAGCCCGTCGAAGAACTTCAGCGAACTGCGCTTCTGCACAAACCGCTGGTTGCCAATCATCAGCCCGCCCAGATAGACCGCCAGGTAGCCGTTGCCCCCCACAAAGTCGGTGAAGCCGAAGATGAAGAACATGATGGTGAGCAGCAGCACGGAATAGAGCGCATCGTTCGTCAAGTTGATGTGGTTGATGAGCCGCACGGCAAACTTCCCGATGAGCAGCCCGAACGCCGCGCCAAGGGCAAATTGCTGCAAAAACTTGAAAGCCACTTCCCAACCGCTGATGTCGGGCGACTGGATGAACTGGATGAGCACGATGGTGAGCATGTAGGCCATCGGGTCGTTGCTACCGCTCTCCAACTCAAGCAGGGGGCGCAGGTTCTCCTTGAGCGACATGTTGCGCGAACGCAGGATGCCGAACACCGAAGCCGAGTCCGTGGAGGCCATCACGCTGGCCAGCAGAAACGACTCGGCCAGCGAGAATGTCACGCTGGCTATCACATGGTTGGTGAGCCAGTAGATGAATAGCCCCGTGAGGGCGGCCGTGAGCAGCACCCCCGCCGTGGCCAGCACTAGTCCTTTGGCCATGACGGGGCGTATCTCGCCGTAGCGCGTGTCCAACCCGCCCGAGAACAGGATGATGTTGAGCGCGATAACCCCGATGACCTGCGTCACCTCGGGCGAGTGGAAGTCAATGCCCAGCCCCTCGGAGCCGCACGCCACGCCGATGAAGAGGAACAGCAACAGGATGGGCACGCCGAAGCGCGAACCCGTTTTCCCCACCAGCAAGCTGACAAACAGCATGATGGAACCTACCAGCAGGAAGGTTTCTATCGAAATTTCAATTCCCATAATCTTCCATATCTTTTTTAAAGAACCATGTTTGGAATAAAAAATCGCCATGAGGAAGGGGTGCGTGTTACTCCTATGGGAGTGCCCCCTTTACTCCTATAGAGAGTAAGCCCGTCACTCCCATGGGAGTAACCCCGCCGCTCCCATGGGAGTAACCCCGCCGCTCCCATGGGAGTAACCCCGCCACTCCCACGGGAGTAACGCCATCGCTCCCATGGGAGTAACGCCCTTACTTACAAGGGGAGTAAAGGGGGAACTCACCCGGGAGTAAACACCCCCCTCTGCCAAGGACGGGAGGATTGGCATGAAATGGTTGATGCACAGGCATTTCTCAATCGCCGCACGCCGCCGCCAGCTTCCGCGCCACCTCGGCAAAGGCCTGTGCCGTGAGCCGGTCGTCGTGCAAGGCGGCGGGCACGCCCTCGTCACCGCCCTCGCGGATGCTTTGCACGATGGGGATTTGCCCCAGGAAGGGGATGTGCGCCTCCTCGGCCAGCCGCTTGCCGCCGTCCCGCCCGAAGATGTAATAGCGGTTCTCGGGCAGCTCGGCGGGGGTGAACCAGGCCATGTTCTCGATGAGGCCGAGGATGGGCACGTCGATTTTGTCGTTGCGGAACATGTTGATGCCCTTGCGGGCATCGGCCAGTGCCACGTCCTGCGGGGTGGTCACGATGACCGACCCGGTGAGCCGCAGGGTCTGCACCAGGGTGAGGTGCACGTCGCTCGTGCCGGGCGGCAGGTCGATGACGAAATAGTCCAGGTCGCCCCACCAAGCCTCGGTGATGAGCTGCTTCAGTGCGTTGCTGGCCATTCCCCCGCGCCACACGATGGCACTGCCGGGGTCGACGAAGAAGCCGATGGACAGCAGCCGGATGCCATACCGCTCCACGGGCATGATGCGCGGCTGCCCCTCCACTTCCTCCATCACGGGGCGGGCATCTTCCACGCCGAACATCTTGGGGATGGACGGGCCGTGTATGTCGGCATCGAGCAAGCCGACGCGGTAGCCCTGCTTGGCGAGGGCGACGGCCAGGTTGGCCGCCACGGTGGACTTGCCCACGCCGCCTTTGCCGGAGAACACGGCTATGGTGTGCTTCACGCCCGCCAACGGTTTTTCGACCTGCGGGCGAGGGGCTTGCTTGTACTTCACGGCGATGTGTCCTTTGATGTCCACCTCCTCGCCGATGTAGGTGAGAATAGCCTGTTCGGCTGCTTTGACAACGGACTTCGCAAAGGGGTCGTTCGGCTTGTCGAACACCAGGGAGAACGAAACGGTGTTGCCGGCGATGCGGATGTCGTCCTCCACCATTTCCGATGACACGAGGTCCTTGCCCGTGCCGGGATAACGCACATGGGACAGCGCGTCCAGGATGAGTTTGGGATATAATTGCATAGAAGTTAGTAGTTAGTAGTTAATAGTTTCAGCTACAAGCTACGAGCTACAAGTCGTAGCATTCCAAGGCTTCCGCCCATGCCGCACGGCACTTGTAGCTCGTAGCTTGTAGCTTGTAGCTACAGTAGCCCGCAGCTCACTCGCAGCTTGTGGCTTGCGCCCCGGGGGGCATGGACCGCTGGTTGCGGCCGAAGCTGCGGTAGGTGTCTTTTTCTATCTCCACGTCCGGCTCGGTGAAGGTGTCGCGCGGGTCGAGGACGAACTGGATGTACTTGATGGGGATGCCCCGCGAGAGCCATTGCTGCTCGTAGTAGGTGCGGATGCCAAGGATGGGATCCACGATGCCGCCGTGGTAGAGATCGCGTGTGGACACGTTGACCCGGTAGCCGTTGGCCTTGACCATCTCGCAAGTGTAGGTGAAGAGGAAGTTGCTGTCGGTCTTCAGGTGCACCAGCCCGCCCGGCTTCACCATCTGCTGGTACAGGCGCATGAAGTTGGTGGACGTGAGCCGCTTGGTCGCCTTCTTCATCTGCGGGTCGGGAAAGGTGAGCCACACTTCGCTCACCTCGTCGGCGGCGAAGAAGTGGTTGATCATCTCGATGTCCGTGCGCAGGAAGGCCACGTTCGTCATGCCGCTTTCCAGCGACTGCTTCGCGCCGGTCCAGATGCGCGCGCCCTTGATGTCGACCCCGATGAAGTTCTTCCCGGGAAACAGGCGGGCCAGCCCTACGGTGTATTCGCCCTTGCCGCACCCCAGCTCCAGCACGATGGGGTGGTCGTTGTGGAAAAAATCACGTCCCCAGCATCCGCGCAGCGGGAAGGCGACACCCTCGCGCACTTGGCTGGACGGCATTTGGAACACGTGCGGGTAAGTCGCCAGGTCGGCGAATTTGGCCAGTTTGTTTTTGCCCATATTCTATGAGTAAACGGGTTGACGAGTTGACGAGTAAACGAGTAAACAAGTTAATGAGCGAGGAGCGGGTAGCGGGTAGTGCCATCATCGGCACATCGGTGCATCACTCCAGCTTCTCCACCCGCATCCCGATGTCGTGTATGCCGCGCAACGGGTCGGTGCGCATGCCGTGGCGGATGGTGTAGGTGTACGTGCCCGGGCGGGGGAAGCGCACGGCCTGCCGGTACAGCACGGGCATTTCCTTCCATGCTCCCATGCCCGTACCAAGCCATTGGCCGCGATGGTCGGCCAGGTAGAACTCGATGGTGTCGGCCACGAGCGTGCTGTCGGGCGACAACTCGCTGAGGAACAGCCATAAGTTTTGGTACGGGTAAGCAGGCGTGTTGCGCGTGTAGAGGTAAAGGTCGTATGCCGGGGTGGTGTCGTGCACCTCCACGGCAAACGTGCACACGCTGTCCATGCTCCATGCTTCCGGGTCTACGGACCTGTATTCGAAATAAATATCGTTCCTTGCACACGAGGTGGCTACCATACCAATGAGCCACAGGACGAGGAGCGTTGCGTCAATTCTCTTTCTTCGGAGCATCGGGTTGCTGTTTATCGGCGTTCGTTTTGGGTTTCTTGGGGGCATTCTGCCTGGGGCGGCTGCCTTGCCCTTTGGGCTTTCCGGCTGCATTAGCATTGGAGTTGGCCTTGTTGCCCGGGGCGGCTTGGGCGTTGTTGGCCTGCGGCTTGTTGTTGTTATTGCCGTTGCCTTTGCCTCCCCGCTTTTTGGAACGTCCTTTGCCGCCTTTCTTCTTGTCGAACCGGGTGAGGCTGTCCTGGCCCACCACGTTTTCATAGTCCACTTCCTTGGCTTCTGACTTGCCGCTGCCCGGTACCAGCAGCGTGTCGGGCTTCTCGCCCTGCTTGTTCATGGCGATGATTTCTTTGGCTCGCCAGGCCGGTATGGTCACCACGTTGGCACCAAACTTGGGATCGGTCGAGTAGGAAATCAGTTCCTTGAACACGTCGGTCTTGAAGTGGTAGTAGGTGCCTTCCTGCGTTTCGAGCCTGATTTCCTTGGAAGGCATCTTCTTCAATGCTTCCACGTAGGCATCCACCTCGAAGTTCATGCAGCACTTCAGCTTGGCGCATTGCCCGGCCAGCTTCTGCGGGTTGAGCGAGATGTCCTGGTAACGGGCCGCACTGGTGGACACGGAGCAGAAGTTCTTCATCCACTTGGAGCAACACAGTTCGCGTCCGCAAGGACCTATCCCCCCGATGCGTCCCGCTTCCTGGCGCGCCCCGATTTGCTTCATCTCGATGCGCACCCGGAAGGTCTCCGCGAATACCTTAATCAATTGGCGGAAGTCCACCCGTTCGTTGGCTATATAATAGAAGATGGCCTTGTTGCCGTCGCCTTGATATTCCACGTCGCCTATCTTCATGTCGAGTTTCATCTCCTCGGCTATGCGGCGCGCCTTGATCATGGTGTCCTGTTCGCGTGCCTTGGCTTCCCTGTATTTCTCCAGGTCGCTTTCCTTGGCTTTGCGGTATACCCGGCGGATTTCCATTTTGGCCGGATCCAGGTTGTTGCGCTTCATTTGCAGCAATACCAGCCTGCCCGTCAGCGTCACTTCGCCGATGTCATGCCCCGGCGAGGCCTCCACGGCCACCATGTCGCCCTTTTCCAGCGGTATCTTGGTGCTGTTCAGGAAATATCCCTTGCGCGTGTTCTTGAACTGCACTTCCACGAAGTCCGTTTCCTGCTCCGTCTCCGGCAGGTCGGACATCCAGTCGTGCACGCTCAGTTTCTTATCGGTCGTTTTGCGGCAGCCTTTCGAGGTAATGCCATAACCGCCTATATCCAGTCTGAAATCCATAATGTTACGTCTTACTTATTTGAGGAGCTGCCCCGATGTGCCCTCCTTCTATTTTTTCAACAACATGATAATTTTCAACACCAGGTCGAAAAACACCATTTTCGCATTCACATTCTGTTCGATATGCCTTTCCGCCAAGGCCAGTTCCGCTACCAGTTGCTCCACGTTCCGCTCATTGATGAACGGCGAGAAGCGCACCGAAAAGTCCGATTCATACGAAGTCATGTAGTTCAGGTCGGCCTGGTGCAGGTTATATATGAAATTTTCCCGCACCATGCGCTGGGCATATTGCAGGAACTTTTTCTGCCGCTCGCGCCCCACGGAACTGGCCGCTATGTCGTCGGCCCACTTGCGCAAAGTTTTCAGCGAAGCATGGTCCTTGCGGTTGCCCACCTGCCACGCCAGGCGCATGATGGTGACGAAACGGTCAAAGTTCACCCGGCTTTCGTTCCCATCCTCCAGCAACATTTCCGCCCGCAGGTAACTGCCTCCCGCGATACGGGCCACATCGGCAGCCTCGGCCTCGGTCAAGCCGTCATGCCGGTCAAGCAAGGCTTGCTTGATTTCCGCATCGGCCAGTCCCGGCACCTGGATGCGCTGCGTGCGCGACAGGATGGTGGTGATGATGGCATCCGGCGCGTTCGACACCAGCAGGAACAAGGTTTTCTCGTAAGGCTCTTCCAGTATCTTCAGCAGCTTGTTGGCAGCCGACTCGTGCAACTTCTCCGGCAACCACACAATCATCACCTTGTATTCCGCCTCGTACGTCTTCATGCTCAGCTTGCGCACGATTTCCTCGCTTTCGTTCGTGTAAATCATGCCTTGCTTGGCATCACCCGATATGCGCGAATACCACTCATCCACACTGAAATAGGTCTTCTCCTGCACCAGTTTGCGGAAGTCGCCCATGAAGTCGTCGCACACCGCCGACTGCTTCCCGGCGGGCTTGATGATGGGGAACACAAAATGCAAGTCAGGATGTGCCAGCTTGTTGTATTTCAAGCACGACGGGCACACACCACAGGCATCGCGCGCGCCCCGGTGCTCGCAGCAGATGTATTGGGCATAGGCAATGGCCAGCGGCAGTTTGCCCACGCCTTCCGGGCCAGACAACAGTTGGGCATGGGGAATGCGCCCCTCCGACACGGAGCGGATAAACCTGTCCTTGACTTCCTGTTGACCTATGATTTGCGAAAAAAGCATCCCGGCTATTTGGTGAACGGGTTAGGGCATTAAGCCCATGCCCGCTTTTTCAAACCTACAAAAGTAGCTAAAAAAAGGGATTTTTCATGCCAATGGGAGAGAGAAAATCAAGAAAGGACTAATAAAACGTCTATACGGCAAGCTATCAGTCCTCTATAAATTCCTGGAATGAATTATCGTCAAAGTACACGATAATCCGCTTGATCCGCCTGGGTGGCTTTTCCACCACGATGGGGGCTGGCCGCTGTTCGCTGCCCGCCTTCAACGCTGGTTCTTGCTGGTTTGTCTGTTTTTCCGTGTCGTTTTTTTCGGCCTCTTGGGCGGCATACCGGGTTGGTTCATAACCCATTTCACCCGATGCGGAAAACAAATCGAGGCTCTGAGAGTCCGATTTTTGCCGTCGCATCGGTCCGTCACCCAAAAGAATCCAATCTGAGCTAATAGTCGGGAAGCGTTTCAGTATTTGCTTCATCACCGCTGCGCTCATTTTGTTGCGCCCGCTCAGTATGTGGGATAAGGTAGACTGCTGTACACCAATCTCTAATGAAAACTGGCTGAGAGTCATGTTCTCCTCCCGCATGATCTTTTCAATTCTATCTTTTTCTTCCATATTACAAATGTTGACGGCCCTAGAGTGAATGCACAAAAGTAATGAAAAAGCATTACATTTCAAAATCCGCACAAAGAGAACAAATGTAAAAATATTTACATAAGTATATTTCACAAATGTACAAACCAACAACTGTCTGCTGTCGTTTCTTGATGTGATCTCACATTCCAACGGTCAATGTCGAAAGTCCTTTTTTAGAAAGAATTTCAGATGGATATTTAAATGGAATATTTAATCTGATAACATGCCATGAAAGTCACCTCAAAACACCCATACTTTCATGGCCATAAGATAAAAGCGACTTATACGCTGGCTTTTACCTGTATGATACAGATGTAAAAAGACCTGTTTCGCGATCAATCCATATGGCGCATGGCATATCTTCATGCATATAGTTGAATAAACACTTTAAATAAACATTTCCAATATACTTATCATCGCATAATTAAACTTCAAAAACAACCTCTACTAGAAGAAAATCATCCAAAACAGTACAAATGTAATCCAAAATTAAACAAAAAATCCAACCATTACGCCTAATTCACTGAATGGTCCACAAATAATTCCTCGTTTTATGGGTGAATTTACCCTTGCCTTTTGTTTGGTAAACAAATGTACGGACACTTTAGTTCGCCTGGATGACAGGATACAAAAGTGAACGTGGCCTCCTTCCTTGTGATTACATTTATCCGTTTGTAGGCTGGTTTACATTTGTTTTGTTACAAAAATGGCTTTACTTTTGTATAGAGCAGGCGGAAACTCAGTTGTTCCCTCCCATCAAACATCCCAAAGAAATCGGACTGGCCATGCAAGGCGGAAGGCTTCGTGAGAATTTGATATTTGCCCGGCATACACCCATGCGATAAAAATATGGCAGCCATAAAGGGGCTTGCGGATGATGCCGCATGCCCGTGGGTGGCTCGGTTTCGGGCGGGGAGGATTATAGGAATGTTGCCACACGGCATTGCTTAAAAAGGGTACAGCCCTTTTAGGCAAAAGGGGGCAACCTTTTTTAGGCAAAAGGGTGAGACCCTTTTTAGGCAAAAGGGTGAGACCCCTTTTAGGCAAAAGGGTGAGACCCCTTTAGGCAAAAGGGTGAGACCCCTTTAGGCAAAAGGGTGAGACCCCTTTAGGCAAAAGGGTGCGACCCCTTTGGGCAAAAGGGTACGCCCCCTTTAGGCAAACGTGGATGCGGTATTGAGCAACCACGTAAAACGCAAATGCCGCAGAAACACCTATAAGAAAAGGTTTTCTGCGGCATTTGCGTTACCGGAGGGAACATCCCGCTATTTGGCAATTTCCTCCGGCACGTGTTTATATTTGAACACCAAGGCAAACAGGATGGCCACCACCATGGCATAGGCGGCAAAGATGAACCACACCGCGCTCCAATTGCCCACGGTGTAGGTAGTGTCGCCTATGGTCTGAGGGGCGGTGAACAAGTTCACCACCCACTGTGCCGCTAATGTGCCAATGGTGGCCCCGATGCCGTTGGTCATGAGGAAGAACAGCCCCTGGGCAGACGAGCGAAGCGACGGGTCAGTCTCCTTGTCCACAAACAGCGAGCCGGACACGTTGAAGAAATCGAATGCCATGCCGTAGACTATCATCGACAACACGAACAGCCACACGCCTCCACCTGGATTGCCCAGGCCGAAGAAGGCGAAGCGGAATACCCACGCCAGCATGGCCATGAGCATGACGCGCTTGATGCCGAACCGCTTCAGAAAGAAGGGTATGAGCAGGATGCACAACGTTTCGGACATTTGCGAGAGCGAAATGAGCATGTTGGCGTGCTGCACCCCGAAAGTGTCAGCATACTGTTCCTCTGCCCCGAAGCTGTAAATGAACGGATTGGCAAACCCGTTCGTGATTTGCAGCGAAACGCCGAGCAACATGGAGAAAATGAAGAACAGGGCCATCTTCCGCTGCTTGAACAACGAGAAGGCCTGCAAGCCCAACGCTTCGGCGAGCGACTTGCCGTGCCCCGTGCCCCGGCTGGTGGGGCAATGGGGCAAGGTGAATGCGTACACCGCCAGCAACAGCCCCGCCGCCCCGCTCACGGCAAACTGCTTGGGCGTGTCTTGGAATGCGAGCAGGTCCACCAGCCACATGGAGCAGATGAACCCGATGGTGCCGAAGACCCGCACGGGCGGAAAGTCCTTCACCGTGTCCATGCCCGACTTTTCCAGCGCATTGTATGCCACCGAATTGGACAAAGCCAACGTGGGCATGTAAAACGCCACGCTCAGCGTGTAGAGTGAAAAAAGGATGGAGAATTGCACCCCGTCGCCTGCCGACAACCCGTAGGCGGCGGCCGAAGCCATGGCCAGCCCCGCTATGGCGTGGCAGATGCCGAGCATACGCTGGGCGGGTATCCAGCGGTCGGCCACGATGCCGATGAGGGCGGGCATGAAGATGGACACGATGCCCTGCACGGAATAGAAAATGCCGATGTGGCCTCCCATGCCGACGTTGCCGAGGTAACGTCCCATAGAAGTGAGATACGCTCCCCACACGGCAAACTGGAGGAAATTCATTACAATCAAACGAAGTTTTAGTACCATGATATTTTGAGTTACTTAGTTACAAGCTACAAGCTACGAGTTACGAGTTACGAGTCCATGCGGTTGGGACTACCCGCTCCCCCTACTCCATTGCTTTTTTCAGTTTGGCGGCCAGTTCGTACCGTTCTTCCTCCACGGCCTGTTGCAGCAAGCGTTCCAAGGCATGACGGTCGAGCAGCTTCAGTTCGTCGGGGGCGGCATCCTCCACCTCGTCGAGCGTCTCCGGCAGCTTGCGGGGCGACACCTCGGTAGCCACCAGGTCCAGTATCTCGGCTTTGATGTAGATGGGGCATTCCGCCTGCATGGCCAACGCCACGGCATCGGACGTGCGGGCATCCACCGTGCATGCGCTCCCGTCATAGCCTTTTATATGCAATTCCGCATAGAAGATGTCGTTGACCAAGGCGTACAGGAGGACTTTTTCCAATTCATACCCCAACGTGAGCAGCATGTTGTTGACCAGCTCGTGTGTCAATGGGCGGGGCAACCTCTTGTGGCGCAGCTTCAGGGTGATGGACTGTGCTTCGGACTCGCCTATCAGCACCGAGAAACGCCTGTTGCCCCCCGCTTCCTGCAATACCAGCCCATACGTGCCCTGGATAGGCTGATTGGCCATAAGCCCCACGACTTCCAACCTGATTTCCGTTGACATTCTGCTGTTCGTTTATTCCACGGGGCATGCCCCCCCTTATGCTTGCAAATATACTCATATTTTATTTTTATGAAAGTTTTGCAGGAGTTTATTTCAGCAAACTTAAGATTTGGCTTATCTTTGCTTTTCCGAAAAAAGACAAGGCGGTGCGCCAGGGACTATGAGGAATTTGTTGCGGGACATATTCAAACGGGCGTGGGGCATGATTGTTGCCACGGGAGCGACGTGGGATGCCATTGCGGCGGAAGCACGCGACGTGCAGGCACTCCGCAAGCGGTATGTGTATCCTTTGGTCGCGTTGGCGGTGCTCCTGTCGTTCGTTTTCAACCTGATGTATGCGGAGGAAAGGGCTTTCGAGTCGGCGGTGCTGCATGCCATCATCACGGCAACGACCTTGTTTGCCAGCTACTTCGCCGCCAATGCCATATGTCTCTTGTTCCTCCAGAAGAAGCGGCCTGACCTGGCCGACCGGGCCGACTGCGAAACGGTGGTGGCCTATTCCTATACGGTCATCCTGCTGGTGGAAATGGTGACGACCATCGCGCCAAGCCTTTTCTTTTTCAAGATATTGGACATGTTCACCGCCTACCTCATTTGGGATGGATGCCGCGCCATCTGGATGCTGAAGGACGAGGAGCGCGGCAACGTAGTGCTGGTGTTCAGCATCGTCATTATCTTCATTCCCATTGTGGTCGGGCTGCTGCTGCAATGGATGCTGCCCAACCTGTAAAGAAAGAATTTCATCATGCGTTATAAGTCAAATGTCTTAATCCGCAACAAGCGTGCAAGCTTCGACTACGAATTTATCAACCGCTACGAGGCCGGCATACAGCTTTACGGCACGGAAATCAAGTCCATCCGCGACGGCAAGGCCGGGCTGGCCGACACGTACTGCACTTTCCTGGGCGACGAGCTGTGGGTGAAGAACATGCACATCGCCGCCTACCGGTTCGGCACGTACAACAACCACGAGGCCTTGCGTGACCGCAAGCTGCTGCTGCATAAAAAAGAGTTGCAGAAGCTGCACCGCGAAATCAAGGAGAGCGGTCTCACCATCGTGCCCACCAAGCTGTACATCAACGACCGGGGAATCGCCAAAATGGAAATAGCCCTTGCCCGGGGCAAGAAAGCCTACGACAAACGCCAGACCCTGCGGGAAAAGGAAGACAAGCGCATGATGGACCGGGCGATGAAGCGATAGGAGGAGATTGGCCTGTCTCCTGCGGTATTGTCCCCCACCCTTTTTTCCCGGAAAAAATACGGGGAAGCCACACCGAGTGGCTTCCCCGTTTTTTTGTTCCCTATCCGTTGGCGATTTCTTCACCCCGGTTTTACGCGGGTTCAGGGATAAGGCATCATGTCCGCGCAAGGCTATCGTCTCGCCCGGGGAAATGGGGAAGCGTGTTTTCATTTTTCCCGGTACATGTTTTCCCGTTTCTGCGCACGATTGGGAAAACATCTGCTGGGAAATAAGAAAACATCCGCGCACAAATCAAGGAACATGGGGCCGCAGATGTGTTACGGAAAAAGCGAA
>CALUML010000037.1 GCA_944321745.1 uncultured Bacteroidales bacterium | reverse complement strand
CCTAAAACAACCTTTGCGTCTTCGCGTCTTTGCGTACGGAGCCAGACTTATTGAATGGCTACCTTCCGGATGCATTCCGTGCCATCGGCAGCCTGGATGCGGAGCAGGTACAGCCCGGCGGGCAAGTCCGACACGTCGATGTGTTCAGCCGAGGTGGTGTGCAGTACCAAGTGTCCCCGGGCATCGACAACCTGCACGAAGTCAACGGGCTCGCCGCTGATGTGCAGCACGTCCCGGGCCGGTATCGGGTAGACCACCCACGCATCCTGTTCCGTTTGCTGTACGGCTACTGCCGTGCGGTCGATGCGCACCAGCAGTTTGTTGACGAACACTTCCGATTCATTGCCTTCCGCGTCGAGCACCGACACGCCGAACGAATAATCCGTGTTCACTTCCAACCCGTCTATCGTATAGATGTCATCTTCAGCCACGGGCAGGAGCTTGTCGGCAGTCAACGCATTGTCTTCCACAAAGCGCACGTTGGCCACGGGAAAGTCGCCCGGGGTGATTTCCACACGCACCTGCACGCTGCTCTCGGTCATGTTGAACGGCTCGCCCACGGAGAGGATGGAGGGGAACACCGTTTTCAGGGTGGTGAATGCCACCTTGGCGGCATAGGGTGCCGACTCGTTGCCTGCCAAGTCGATGGCCGTTACGGCAAACGAATATTCCGTGTTCTCGGCCAGACCGGTGATTTCGTACACGTTGTCGGCTTCCTTGTTCAGCACCAGGTCTTCCACCAGCTGGTTGTCTTCGTGCAGGCGGATGGACTGCACCGGCCACTCGCCCACCGTGGCCTCAATCACCACCGTGGCTCCCTCGCGGGTAATGTCGGTCGGTTCGCCCACGGCGGTCACGGCCAGTTGCGTTTCTTCCAGCGTGCAGCCCGTGCCTACCGTGTATTGCATGGCCGGGTCAATGAAGCAGTTGCCATTGATGACGGCTTCACCTTCCCGGATGGTCCACACCAGGGGAGCACCGAATTCCACCACGTCGCCATCGTGCAAAGCCTCGGCAAAGGCAATCCGTATGCGGGTGTCGTTATCTTCGGCCGTGCGCACGGGGGCAGTGGCGGGAGCTGCGCCGTTCACCTTGATGTTGCCCACCGGTATCGAGTTGCCGTTCCACGAAACGGTCTGCCCCTCCAGGTAGGGGGCAATGAGGAACGACATTTGCGTGCTGTCTTCGGACAGTTCCACGGTGAGGTAGGCATGGTTGGCCGCACCGAGGTCGCCTTGCGTAATCACCCGGTTGCAGTATTCGGAGAAACCTTCGGACGTCAGGGCGATTTCCTGCGGCCAGGCCAGTCCGCCGCCGGAGATGGTGATTGTGCCGCCCGCCGATGAGCCGCCGTCCCACAACACGGCGACGGCAGTTTCTTCCATCACGCCGTTTTCATCCGGCCGGATGGTGTCGGGCGACACGGCAATGCCCCGGGGAGCCGCCAAGGTTACCGCTTCGGTCAGGTTCACCCCGGAGAGGAAGAACACCTGCTTGCCGTCGGTCGGCATGAAGTGCAGGGTCGAGGTGGAAAGGCTCACTTTCGGGGCGGTGGCGCAATTGCTGCCGTAGGTGTATTCGAACGACAACGTAGGCCACAAGTCGGCGTTCAGTGCCGTCTTGTATTCCACCACGCCGTTATACCCTATCCGGTCGCCGGGAATGAGCGGCACGAGCGGGGTCAGGGTGATGTCCGTCTTGGCTTCATTCAGTTCCGATGCAAACCAAGTGCCGGTCTGCCCGTTCACCGTGAAGTCGGCCGCCTTCATGCCCGTATTGCGGAACGCGGCATCCGGGTCGCCTTCCACGCCACTGATGCTGATGATAATCGTACCGTCCTCCGTGGTGTTCCACGTGATGTAAGCCGCCCCTTCGCCCGTGTCCATCATGTGCTCGCAGTATTCGGACGGGGTTTCTTCCCACGGTTCGGGCGTGCCTTCAATCACATATTCGTAGGCGGCAGACAGTTCGGAGTCGAGATATTCCAGGCTCTCGGTGAGCGACTGCACTTTCAAGGTATAAGTGCCCGGACGGTCGAAGCCGATGGCATCGCCCGGCTGGATGTCCTCCTGCGTGTATTCCAGCAAGGCCGATGAGCCGCGATATACGTACAGCACGTGCTTGGTGGCCGCCTCGTCGTGCGTAAACGCGATTTTGCCGTCCGTCACGCCCGTGATGACCGGCGTGGCAAGCGTCACCGGGTCGGCGGCGGAGCAGGTGGCCCCGTAGGTGAACTCGAAGTGCATGGTGGGGTACAGGTTGTTGAGCGGAGCTTCATCGCCCACCTTGTATTCCACGTACCCGTCATATACGATTTTGGCTCCCTCGGCCAAGGTTTCGGTCGGGGTCAGGGTGATGACGGTCTTTTCATCGTTGATGGCATGGGCCAGCTTGCCGCCCGCGCCGTCCACCGTGAAGTTGGCTATGTTCATGCCGGTGCCACGGAACGTGGTCGCAGCACTGCCGGGACTGGTGAGCAGGGTGATGGTTACCGCCCCGTCATCCCCGGTACTCCAGTTCATGTAAAAGCTGTCGGAAGCATCGTCCGAAGCTCCTCCCCCGTCGGTTACCACGGGATCGACCAGCGTATTGCAATACTCCGAAGCAATATCTTCGGCGTTGAGCCCGCCTGCCAGGCACAGCATCGCGGTCAACAAAAGTGCATGTTTCCTTTTCATAATCTTATCTTTTTAATTCGTGTGAGGTTATTACGTTTAATTAATTCTGAGCAGCCACTATCCCCCATGCCACCCCCTCAGGAAGAGAGAATTCGGGGATGGGATGGCCGGGAGAATTCCGTTAGCACGCGCCCGGATTTTCGTCGGTACGCAGCCGGAATTCCATTAGCACGCAGCCAAATTTCCGTCAGCATGCCCCTTGCCTGCCGCCCGCGGCCATCCCGGCAGACCGGAATTGTCCTCATTCGTATTCGAACGACACCGGCGTGCCGCTTTGGCTGTCGGTCGACACCCACAGGTGGAACTCGCCCGGCTCGGCATAGGTGCGCATGTCGGCGTGGCAGAAGGCGAGGTCGTCCGGGGTCAGCGTAAAGGTCACCGTGCGGGTTTCGCCTGCCGGGACAAGCACTTTCTCAAAGCCCCGCAACAGGCGGACGGGCTGGCAATGCGAGGCCACCAGGTCGCGGGTGTAGAGCTGCGCCGTTTCGTAAGCGTCGCGCGAGCCAGTGTTGGTGATGTCGCAGGCCACGGTGAGCGTGCCGCCCTCGGTGAGGCGGTCGGACGAAAGGCGCGGCTTGCCGTACTCGAACGTGGTGTAGCTCAGCCCGTAGCCGAACGGGAAGAGGGGCGCGGCACCCGCGTCGAGGTAATAGCTGCTCGCTCCCACGGAGAATTGCGGCGCGCCTACCGGGATGCTGTCGATGTGCGTCACGCCCATGGGCGGACGTCCCGTGTTCTTATGCGCATAATAGATGGGTGCCTGCCCGGCCATGGTGGGGAAGGTGACCGGCAACTTGCCCGACGGCACGGCCGCACCCAGCAGCAGGTCGGCCAGCGCGGGACCCGCCATCGTACCGGCATGGAACTGGAACAGCACGGCATCGGCCAACTGCGCCTCCGCCCCGATGGTGAGCGGGCGACCCGCCATGACCACCAGCACGAGCGGCTTGCCCGTGGCGGCCAAGGCTTCAATCAGCTCGCTCTGCGCACCCGGCAGGGAGAGGTCGGCGCGGCACTTGCCCTCGCCGGAGAGGATGGCCTCCTCGCCCACGAAGCACACCACCGCATCGGCACTGCGGGCAGCCCGCACGGCACGCCGGATGCCGGCCTGCGAGCGGTCGCGGCTGTACGTCAGTCCCGGTTCGTACACCACCCGCAACCCGTCCACCTGGCGGAGTGCCTGCAACGGGGTCACGGCATGGTCGCCCCCGGCGTTGTCGAAGCACCACGTGCCCATCTGGTCGCGCGGCGAATCGGCCAGCGGCCCGGTGACGAGCAGCGAACCGCCCCGGTTGAAGTCCAAAGGCAGGGTGTTGCCCTCGTTCTTCAGCAGCACCGCGCTTTCCACGGCAGCCTGCCTGGCTGTTTGCAACGCTTCTTCCTTATAATAAGGGTTGTCGCGCTTCGGGGCATAGGGATTGTCGAACAGCCCGAGGCGGAACTTGAGCCGCAACACGTTGCGCACCGCCTCGTCGATGGCCCGCTCGCTCACCTGCCCCTCGGCCACCAGTTCCTTCAAATGGCTGACGTAGGCATAGCTGGCCATGTCCATGTCCACGGCGGCGTTGGCGGCCTTGCAGGCAGCGTCCTTCAGGTCGGCGCAGTAGCCGTGGGGTATCATGTTGGCAATGGACTCCCAGTCGGATACCAGCATCCCGTCGTACCCCCACTCGCGGCGCAGCACGTCCACATTGAGGAAGGAGTTGCCCGATGACGGCACGCCGTCGATGTCGTTGAACGAGCACATGAACGTGGCGCATCCCGCCTCGGCAGCCGCCTGGAAGGGCGGGAAGTACACGTCGCGCAGCTGTATTTCGGGTATCCAGGTGGTGTTGTAGTCGCGCCCGCCTTCAGCCACGCCATAGCCGCAGAAGTGCTTGGCGCAGGCGGCCACGGCGGTGGGGTCGGCCAGGTTGTCCGTCTGGTAGCCCCGCACCGTCGCCACGCCCATGACGGCGGAGAGGTACGTGTCTTCGCCATACGACTCGGCGATGCGCCCCCAGCGCGGGTCGCGGCTCACGTCGATCATGGGCGAGAACGTCCAGCGCACCCCGGCAGCCGAAGCCTCGTCGGCGGCCACGCGCGCCCCGGCTTCGACCACGGCGGGATTCCACGTGGCGGCCTGCCCCAACGGGATGGGCATGATGGTTTTAAAACCGTGTATCACGTCGCGGGCAAACACAATCGGGATGCCCAGCCGCGTCTCTTCCACGGCAATGCGTTGCAGTTCGTTCACCACGTCGACATCCACCTCGTTGAGGATGGACCCGGCCAGGCCCGCGCGCACCTGCCCTTTCATGTCGTCCGACAGGCCGGTGCTGCTGATTTGGTTCATCTGGCCGATTTTCTCTTCCAAAGTCATTTGCGACAGCAGGCGGTCTATCTTCGCCTCCGTCGCGTCTTTCGGCTTCGCGCACGAGGCAAGCAACAACGCGCCCATGCCCACGGCCAACAGTTCTTTCAAATGTTTCATATTTCCTATTTTATTACAGTTGACAAATACACGAGTTGACGGGGATGCAGGCCAACCGACAACCCGTTGCAAAGTAACGGACTATATAAGGGGCGGGCAAAAATTTTCCCACACAAAAACTCAATCGCCTTCCCGCTGTTCCTCAACATTACCCCTACAAAATGCAGTTTAACCATTTGTAAAACATATCTGTATCATTCCTTATGTTGCACAACATGTTTTCATCTTCCTTTCTATCCCGGCACGGGCAGGGCAAAAAGCCCGTGCCGCCAAGGCCGACAACTTGTCCGAAGGCTGCCGCGACACAAGACGGCAGCAGACGGCCCCCCCCGCCATCCACCCATCTCCCCCTCACCTTTCCCGCATCCATACTTCCCCCCTTGCCCATCCATACTTCCCCGCCTGCCTATCCATACTCCCCGCTTTGGGCGGATATTCTACAAACTAAGACTTAGTTTTTAAAAACTAAGATTTGGTTTGTACAAACTAAGTCTTGGTTTATAAAAACTAAGCCTTAGTTTATAGAATGCGTGGGCAAAGGAGAAAGAATATGCAGGCAACGGCGGAAGTATAGATAGGCAGGCGCGGAAGTATGGATGCGGGAAAGGGAGAGGGAACGTAACGGACAGGCAACGGTATGCTGCGGGCGAATTGCGGATATTCAAAAAATTATGTTACTTTTGTGGGCGACCCATCGGGAACGCCCGCTACATCATTTGTAATAAATCTTACCGACATGAAGCATTTCTTATTTCTACTCCTCTTATCGGGCGCGCTGCTCACCGCCCTGCCCGCACGCGCCATCCACCCCCGGGTGCACAACTTCACCAAGGAACAATTCAATGCCGGCAACCAGGTGTGGGACATCGCGCAGCGCGACAACAACTGGATGTATTTTGCCAACAACAACGGCCTGCTGGAATACGACGGCACGCGGTGGCAACTGTACCCCATCGGCAACTACACCGACGTGCGTTCGGTGTGCTACGACCCGCGCACCGACCGCATCTACGCCGGAGCATTCAACGAGCTGGGCTACTACGCCAACGACGAACGGGGCATCCTGCGCTATACCTCGCTCACCGGGCTGCTGGGCGGACTGGAGCCGGACTTCAACGAGATATGGGACATCTGCATAGTGGGCGACGCGGTGCTGTTCCAGGGCGGCAGGGAGGTATTGCGCTACCGGGACGGGCGCATGTGGCGGCACGCATTCAACCACCAGGTGGACTGTGCGGCGGCAGCCCACGGCATATTCTTCGTGGCTGTGGAGCGCGAGGGGGTGTTCATGCTCAACGGCGACGTGTTCCTGCTCCTGCCCGGCTGCGAGGCATTGCTCGACAAGACGGTGTGCTCCATCCTGCCCGTAGGACGCGACAGCCTGCTGATGGCCACGGACTTCCACGGCCTGTTCTTATTCGATGGAGAGCGATTGCGCCCCTACCACACCGACATCGACGCCTTTATCAAGGAGAACCAGACCTTCTGTGCCCAGATAAGCGGACACCGGCTGGCCATCGGCACAGTGCAAGGCGGGCTGGTGGTGAAAGACCTGCGAAGCGGCACGAACACCTACTCCGACATACGCTCCGGGCTACAAAACAACACGGTGCTGAGCGTGAACTTCGACAACCGGGGCAACCTGTGGGTGGGGCTGGACAAGGGCATCGACTACGTGATGATAAACTCGCCCATATACAACCTGCTGGCGGGCGGATGGCAGTACGGAGCCGGCTACACCGCGCAGCAACACGGCGGGTGGCTGTACCTGGGCACCAACCAGGGACTGTACCGCACGCCCTGGCCCATCCCCTCCACCTGGCAAGGGCAGCAGGCAAAACCCGTGGGCGGCATACAAGGGCAGGTGTGGAACTTGCGGGAGATTGACGGCACGCTGTTCTGCGCCACCAACTATGGCTTATACATGATAAAGGAAGACCGGGCCGAACGGATCGGGACATTGCCCGGCACATGGAACGTGAAGCCGCTGCGGTCGCACCCCGGATACATACTCGGCTCGTCCTACAACGGCTTCTTCCTGCTGCGCAAAAGCGGCGGGCAGTGGAGGTTCGCTCACCACGTGGACGGCTTCGGCGAATCCGGCAGCATGTTCGAGGAGGACACGCTTGGCCGCATCTGGTTCTCCCATTGGATGAAAGGCATCTACAAACTGACCCTGAACGATGACCTCACGGCCTTTGACTCCGTGGAATTGCTCGACACCACCAAGGGCTTCTACAGCCTGCGCAACAACTTCGTATTCAAAGTGCGCGACCGCCTCCTCTTTTCAGGCGACGGCGGCTTCTTCACCTACGACGAGGCCATGGACCGCATGACGCACTGCGCCGAGGCAGAGGTCGCCTTCGGCCGGAACCCCTACGGCGTGAAGCTGGTGGAAAGCCCGGACGGCAACATCTGGATGCTGACCAACACCGACCTGCAACTGGCCCGCAAGCAACCCGGCGGACAATACGACATCGACCGCCAAACCTTTGCCGAAATGAAGGACAAAATGATACCCGGCTTCGAGCAGTTCTACTTCGTCAACGACTCCAACCTCATCATCAATACCGACGAAGGCTTCGCCTGGATAGACCTGGACAAGGCCAAGCACCCCCACCCCGCCCTCAAGGTATCCATCCACAGCCTGCACCTCACCTCGCGGCAGGACTCGCTCGCGGCAGGCTACATCGCCCGGCAACAGGAGGTGCCCGAATACGACTACCGCGACAACTCCCTGCGCTTCGAATACGCCGCCCCCGAATATGAGTCGCCCGCCTCCGTCACCTACGGCTGCCTGCTGGAGAACTATGACAACGACTGGTCGCGATACACCCACGCCAACGCCAAGGAATACACCAAGCTGCCGCAAGGCGACTACGTGTTCCGCGTCAGGGCACAAAGCGGCGTGGACGGGCAACAAGCCGAAACGAGCTTCCGCTTCACCATCCTGCCCCCCTGGTACCTCAGCCCCGCCGCCTACGGAGCCTACGCCGTGCTGCTGCTCGCCATGCTGTATGCCGCCGTGCTGTTGGTAAAAAGGCACTCGCAGAAAAGCGCCTTGAAGGTCAAGGAACAAAAAGAACGGGAAATGCGCGAACAGGAACAACGCTTCCTCGAAGAAAAGAAAATGCAGCAACAGGAAATCACCAAGCTGAAAAACCAGAAACTGCAATACGAACTGCGCCACAAGTCGCGCGACCTGGCCAACTCCACCATGAACGTCATCCGCAAGAACGAGATACTGCTCGACATCAACAACAACCTGGTCAAGATAGCCGACGACATCCGCTCCGAAAAACACCCCGCCGAGCTATTGAAACACATCGAACGGGTGCAGGACGACATCCGGAAGAACATCGAGCGCGACGACAACTGGAAGAAGTTCGAGACCAACTTCGACATCGTGTACGAGAACTACCTGAAACGCCTCGGCACGGACTACCCCGCCCTCACCGTGAGCGACAAGAAGCTGTGCGCCTACCTCAAGATGGGGCTCAGCTCGAAAGACATCGCCCCGCTGCTCAACATGTCGTTCCGCAGCGTGGAGATGAGCCGCTACCGCCTGCGCAAAAAACTAAACCTGAACCGCGACGTGAACCTGACGGAGTTCTTGCAGAACTTTTGAAATTGACAGTGATATCCATACCTCACCGCATAAAAAGACGAAAAGCCGTGGACTTAGGACAAGTCCACGGCTTTTTTCCTTACCTTTGTACCCCCGACGGGAATCGAACCCATATTTAAAGTTTAGGAAACTTCCGTTCTATCCGTTGAACTACAGGGGCGGATGAAACCATCGGCAAAAGTACGTTTTTTTAGCGACATAAGAAAACCGTGGGCAAAAGCAAGCAGAAATATTTTGTGGTTTGGGAAGGCAAGACCCCCGGCATCTACACCTCGTGGGAGGCGTGCAAACAACAGGTACACGGCTATGCGGGAGCTTTGTACAAGGGTTTCGACACCAAGGAGGAAGCCCAAAAGGCCCTGTTATCTTCCTGCTGGGACTACATCGGCAAGCATGCCAAAGCCCGGGAAGCCGCCACGCGGAAAGCCGCCGTGCCCGCCGAAGCCCTCGAAAGCCTTTCGGTGGACGCGGCATGCAGCGGCAACCCCGGCGTGATGGAATACCAGGGCGTGTACACCCGCACGGGCGAGCGCGTGTTCCACCAAGGCCCGTTCGAGGATGCCACCAACAATGTCGGCGAGTTCCTGGCCGTGGTGCACGGGTTGGCCTTGCTGAAACAGCAGGGCAGCACCCTGCCCGTGTACTCGGACAGCCGCACGGCCCGGGCTTGGGTGCGCAACAAAAAAGCCAAAACCAAATTGGAACGCACCCCGCGCAACGCCGCCCTCTTCGACCTGATAGAACGGGCCGAACGCTGGCTGCGCGACAACGATTATCCCAACGAAGTGCGCTGCTGGGACACCGACCATTGGGGCGAAATACCCGCCGACTTCGGGAGAAAGTGAATTAGTTAGCTACGAGCTACAAGCTACGAGCTACAAGTGCCATGCGGCGTACAACAGCTAACCCCTGGAGCGTATTGTTTACAACTCGTAGCTCGTAGCTAATAACTTGTAACTAACATGATACTTTTCCTAATAGGCTTTATGGCCTCGGGTAAGACCACCATCGGGCGCGAAGTGGCTCGGCGCACAGGCTGGGCGTTCATCGACCTGGACGAACGGATAGAGTTGCGCGAAGGCCGTTCCGTGTCCGCCATCTTTGCCGAGCGGGGCGAAGAGGCTTTCCGCCGCCTGGAGTGCGACTGCCTGAAAGAGGTGTGCCGCACCGACTATAATATAATAGTAGCTACCGGCGGGGGCGTGCCGTGCTTTTTCGACAACATGGAGCGAATGAACCGTGCTGGCACGACCGTTTACCTGAAGTTTTCCCCCGCCGCGCTCAAACTGCGCATCCAGCTGTCCTCGCAAGACTCCCGCCCCCTCGTGGCGGGCAAAAGCGACGAGGAACTGCTCCGCTTCGTCACCGAGAGCCTCGCCCGCCGCGAACCGTTCTACACCCAGGCCGCCTACACCCTGCAAGGCACCGATGAAGAACTGGCGGAGCAAATCACGGCACTCGCCCTGGACGGGCACGGGCAAGTTTAACCGCGAAAGGCCTTCGCCCGCCCCCTCCCACATCATGCAGACGAACTCCATACATACAAATAAAAATAATTTCGTATATTAGTAAACAATTTAAAAATTTCACTATCTTTGCCAGCGACAAACATCAAGTTTAACCTAAAAAATCCAGACATCATGCCACTATTCTTCAACAAAATGCAGCGGCGCAATCCCCAAGACCCCGAAGGGGAACGCAAATGGTACGTGGTGCTCCGCAGCACCGGTATAGCCGACGAACAGGAAATGGCCAAGCTCCTTTCCGAAGAAACCACCCTCAACCCCAAGGAAGCCGAAATGGCCATCTACCAGCTGTTCAAGGTAGTCGTCCGCCAACTGCTGAACAGCAAGACCGTACCCCTCGGCTCCATCGGCACCCTGCGCCTCACCGTGTCGTCGGAAGGTGCCGACACCGAGAAAGAGGCCAACGCCAACCTCATCAAAGAACTCAACGTGCGCCTCGTCCCCTCCGAAGAGTTCAAGCAGGAGCTGAAAAAGGCCGAGTTCATCTACGTAAAAGACATGCTGCCCGACAACCAACAGGAGGCATCCTCCGGGCAAGCGTGACCCATTGCCAACCAACCACCCATTGCAAGAACAGGCCATGCCCGGCGGGGAGTTCACCAACTTGCCGCCGGGTGTTGCTCAACTTTCCGCCGGGAGATGACGAACTCCCCGCCGGGAGATGACGAACTCCCCGCCGGGAGATGATGAACTCTCCGCCGGGAGATGATGAACTCTCCGCCGAAAGTTCAGCATCTCTCCACGGAAAGTTCAGCATCTCCCCGCCAGAAGTTCAGCATCTCCCCGGGCGGGGTTGACCGCCCCTCCCGGGAAACAGGCCGGAAGCCTTCGAGGAAACAACGCAAGCCATTGACCATCAACCCACAATCACGCCACGAAAAGCAACGGAACAACAAACACAGCATTCTCAGACACATGGCATTTATCGACGTTTTAAAATACGACGGACCCGACAACGTGCTGGTATGGAAGTGGCATCCCCCCGAAAACGGGAAGAAAAGCTTCTGGGGGCACAACCTGCGGCAAGAGCAGCTGCGATACGGCACGCAGCTGGTCGTCAACCAGTCGCAAGTGGCCGTGTTCGTCAAGGACGGGCAGATAGCCGACATCTTCGCCCCGGGGCGGTACACGCTGTCGAGCAAGAACCTCCCCATCCTCGACCGCCTCATGGGCTTCCCCTTCGGCGGCGAGACGCCTTTCAAGGCCGAGGTGTACTACATCAACAAGTCGGTGGTCATGGACACGCGCTTCGACCTGTCGGCCTTCAACATGCTGGAACCCAACTTCCGCGTGCCCATCCCCCTCACCGCCTCGGGCAGCTTCGCCGTGCGCGTGGGCGAGGCACGCTCCTTCCTCAACAAGATAGTGGGCACCACGCCCAGGCTCGGCTCCGAGCACCTGCGCAACTACTTCCGCAGCCTCATCACCGAAAACGTCAAGTCCACCGTCACCCGCATCGCGCGTGAAAACAAAATCAGCCCCCTGGAGCTGGAAGCCACCGTGGCCGAAGTGGCACAAGCCGCCAGCCCCATCATCGGCGAGACCCTGGAACGCTACGGGCTGAAGCTGGAGCTGTTCAACATCGAGGGCGTGTCGATTGTGGACGACGACCCCCGCGTGCAACAGGTAGTGGCCGACTACCAACGCCTCATGTCCGAGGACATGCAGGAACGCCTCCGGCTGAAGCGGCGGGCCGAAAACCTCGACGTTTTCAAGACGGAACGCACCTTCGACACCACCGAAAAGGCCGCAGGCAACCTGGGCGGAGGCAACGACATGACCGGCAACCTGCTGGGCACCATGGTGGGACTGAGCATGGTACCCCCCTTGGGCAACGCCATAGGGGGCATGATGAACCAAATGGCGGGAGGACTGCAACCGCCCGCCCGGCCGCAACCGCAACCCTCCCGCGACGATGTGGTGAAAATGCTGAAAGAACTGGGCGAACTGCGCACGGCCGGCATACTCACCGAGGAGGAATTTACCGCCAAGAAACAAGAATTGTTGTCCAAAATATAAAAACCACACCACCTATGACTTGCCCGAAATGCAACCACGAAAACGACGCGGACGCACGCTTCTGCGAGAACTGCGGGACGCAACTGCTGTCCGCCAAAACCAAGCACTTCATCAAGGCGGTACAGGCACTCGCGCTGCCAATAGTATGGATGATACCTTACGCGACAGCCGAAGCACAAACTACTGAAACATCAGCAGCGACCGGCAGTGAAGGGGGATACGGAGGAATAATTATTCTCTTCATTGTCTGCATGATAGTAGCATGTATTGTTGTCACAAAGACACTCACAAAGAAAAAGAAAAACAAAACCACATCGCCCATGACCTGTCCGATGTGCAATTACGTAAACGACGCAGACGCACGCTTCTGCGAGAACTGCGGGGCGCAACTGAAAAGAAAATGAAACCTTTCGTGTCGGCCTTGACACGAGATATTCTCTTTTTCATTGCCTGCGTGGCAGCTTACAAAGAAACTCACAGAAAAAAAGAAAAACAAAAACACATAGCCTATGACTTGCCCGAAATGCAACCACGAAAACGACGCGGACGCACGCTTCTGCGAGAACTGCGGGACGCAACTGCTGCCCGCCAATGACAAAAAGAAAACGAAACCCTTCGTCAAGGTATTGCTGGCACTCGCACTGCCAATAATATGGATAGTACCCTTTGCGACAGGCTACTTACTCTTGGAGGCAGAGTTAGGCCGTGCAGCCTCATGCTTCATCACGGTGCTGGTTATCGCTATCGCTATCTACCTATGCCTCGCCATCATAAAAAAGCTCACTGCCAAAAAACACGCGAAAGGCATGTTGTGGTTCATCAGTGCTGCCATATTCTTGTTTACCGGCATTTATGCGCTCAGAATGCCTCAATGCCGATACGAATTCTACGCTTGGACATATTATGATGGTCTCCGTCTTGTTTATAACGATTCAAAAGCAGGGCTTATCGAATTCAGTTGGTGGCAAAAAGAAATCGTTCCTTGCAAGTTCGATGATGTGCACATGTTCCGTGATGCCATCGTAGTGAAACTCGATGGAAAATATCACCTCCGCAACCGCCAGGGAAGAACGATACCGGGTACATTTACAAATGTGGGCTACCACCAAAACAGCAATTTTTTCTTCCATGAAGGCCTCGGATGCGTACAGTTCAACCAAGGATGGGGGTTCATCGACCGCACCGGGAAGGTGGTCATCCCCGCCCAATACGATGATGCCTGGCCATTCACGGACAAAGGACGGGCGGCGGTCTACATACGGCAAAAAGGCTGGGGACTTATCGACATAAACGGCAAATCGGTAGTGCCTTGCCAATATCGGACACTGACCGACGACCTCCGCTGGCAAGGGGGATACGATCGTGAACCAGATAAAATAAAAGACTAAACAAGTACTTCAGACAAACGACTAACTCAGCAAACCATGATCTGTGCAAATTGTGAAAAAGAGATTGACGGTCTGGTGGAGCAATGCCCATACTGCGGCTGCCATTATCCCCCCCAAAGGGCATCGCACCCGGCAGAGCAACCGCCCAGGCAGGAAGCACCCAGGCACATCCAAGAGGAGGCACGCCCGGCACAACCAGAAACACCCGGACAGGCACCTCACGCCCAGCCCGCTTCCTCCGCCCCGGCAGGAAAGCAAGCGGACGAAAAGGCCGTGCCCGCTCCTCCGCCCGCTACAACCCAGGCAACCGGCAAAGCCCCCGCCAAATACTGCAAGGAGTGCGGCCATCCATTAAGCGAGGAGACCAGGTTCTGCAAATGGTGCGGCACCCCATGTAACCACTAAACCATCCAGACATATGAAACACACGGTATGGATCATCGGCTCGGTGTTGCTGGCATTCAACACCTTGATAGGGCTGGTCGTCAGCTTCTATCCTCCGTTCAACTACCTGCTGGCCGACGGCAGCATCCTGCTGTCCACCCTGCTCATTTACCTGACCTCCGCCAGCCACCTGGACGACGGATACAAGATAGGCCTCGGCTGGCTGTTCTCCTTCACGGGGCTTGTCCGCACGCTCTGCTGCATGTTCATGCCGCAGCAGACGGAGAACAACTTCCTGCTCGTTGTGGCGGGCGGCATCCTGCTGTTCGAAATCGTGTGCATGGCCGTCCCGCTGTCACTGTCAAAAAACAAGTGAGAAACACCCCAAGCAGTCGGGGTATTTCTCACTTTGTCGGCACTCTCTTTATCCGTTACTGCAGCAGCATCTGCGCGGCCACCTCATCGGCGGCTTGCTTGCCTTGCAGGCGTTCCAGCAGGGCGAGGGCAAAGGCAAACGTCAGCCCGGGACCACGGCCTGTGATGACGTGGCCATCGGTCACCACGGCTTCGGGGGTGAAGTCCGCCCCGTCGAGATATTGCTCGAAACCGGGATAAGCCGTGGCTCGTTTTCCCCGGAGCAACCCCAGCCCGCCCAGCACCATGGGGGCGGCGCAGATAGCGGCCACGTCCTTGCCCGCTTCCGCAAAAGCTACCAACTGCTTTTTCAACGCTTCGCAATCGTTCAACGCCGTGGTGCCCCCCGGCAGGACGAGCATGTCCACGTTGAAATCCACATCCTCAATCAGCGCATCGGCCACGACCGGCACATGGTGGCTGCCCATGACTTCGCGCTTGCCCGTGACAGACACGGTGGTAACGCCCACCTTCCCCCGGCGGAGAATGTCGGCCGTACCCAAGGCTTCGATTTCCTCAAAGCCATCGACTAAAAAGATAAGAGCTTTTTTCATATCGGTTATTGTTTGGATGAATGAGCACACAGATAACACGGATAATACGGATTTACACAGATTGAGACGAAGACACTCCCGCAGATTGACGCAGATGACAATCCGTGCAAATCCGTATTATCCGTGTTATCCGTGTGCCAAGAACTTACTTCAGCTTGAAATGGTAGGTGATGGTGCCCACCGCCACGTTGTCGCCGACGGAGAACTTGGCCTTGCGGGCGGCATCGAGGGCGGCTTGCTGGATGGCCGCATCGGAAATGTCGGTAGGCCGCCCGATGGACACGCCCACCACGTTGCCGCTTTCGTCCACCCGGATGCTCACGGTGACGCGCCCTTCCACGTTGACCTCGTAGAGCGGGTTTATCAGCTTGCCCATCAGCGCACGCCCGCTGAGCGACCACGAGTGCCCCTCGGACGAACCTTGCCCCACCGGGTTGCCTTGCCGGGCATCGCCTTCGCCCGTGCCGCTGCCTTCGGGGGTTACCGCCTGCCCGAACACGCTGCCCATGGCCTGCGCCCGCTCGATGGCCTCCTGCTTGCGGCGTTCCTCGGCCAAGCGGCGTTCCTCGGCCAAGCGGGCTTCTTCCTCCTCGCGCCGCCGCTGCTCCTCGGCCAGGCGGGCGGCCTCTTCCTCCTGTTCCTGCTGCTCCTGCATGGCCACGGAGGGCGACTCCTGCGTCAGCATCTCCTCCGCCGGTTGCGGCTCGGGCTGCGGGGCTGCCGGTTGCGGTGCTTCCGGCTGGGGCTGCGGGGCAGGCAGGGCTTCCGCCACCTGCTGGCCGCCGCCTTCAAAGGACGTGCCGAAGCTGACCACGATGCCCTCGTCCTCGGGCACAGGCTGCCCCGGCATGGCTATCAGCACGAGCAACAGCACGACCACGCCGCAAAAGAGGGCGGAACCGACAATGCCGTATATGTCCGATTTCCTCACATTCATCACTGCTTGGCCGTTTTGGTGGCGATGACCAGTTTCAGTTTATGCTGGTTGGCTATGTCGAGCACCCGCACCACCTCCTTGTAGGCGATGTCCTGGTCGGCGTGGAGGGCGATGTAGGTGGTGCTGTCCTGCGCCACGAGGTCCATGATGTAGTTTTCCAGCAACTCGGGCTGCACCCGCTCCGGCCGGGCGTTGCCCCGCGCCACGAAATAGTTGCCCTCACCGTCTATGGAGACCTTGGCCACCACCGCCCGGGTCGAGGTGTTCGCCCGGCTCTGCGGCAGGTTTATTTTGATGTCGTTGGGCGACGACATGGTCGATGCCATCACGAAGAAAAGCAACAGCAGGAAGATAATGTCCGTCATGGACGACATGGAGAAACCCGCCTCCACCTTATTCCGTCTTTTTAAAGCCATAAATCAATTGATAGCTGACAATCGATAGTTGGCAATTGATAACGGCACGCACGTTGGACCGTCATCAATTGTCAATCATCAATTATCAATTGTGAACTATTTCGCCGGTTCGTTCAGGATGTCCATGAACTCCATGGTCTTCGACTCCAGGTTGCGCACCACCGAGTCCACACGCGACACCATGTAATTATACGCGAAATAAGCCAGGATGCCGACTATCAGCCCGCCGATGGTGGTCACCATGGCCTGGTACATGCCGCTGGAGAGGTCGCTCAGCTGTATCATGCCGCTGCTGTTGATGGACATGTTATAGAAGGTCTGCACCATGCCGGTCACCGTGCCGAGGAAGCCGAGCATCGGTGCCCCGCCGGAGATGGAGGCCATGATGACCATCCCCTTTTCCAGCTGGGCCACCTCCAGGTTGCCCACGTTTTCGATGGCCACCAGCACGTCGTTCATGGGGCGGCCCAGGCGGCTGATGCCCTTCTCCACCATGCGGGCCGAGGGCGTGTTCACCTCGCGGCACAGCTTGATGGCCGACTCTATCTTGCCTTCATAAATGTAATCCTTGATGCGGTTCATGAAGGTGCTGTCCTCCTTCGAAGCCTGCTTCAGCGTCACCATGCGTTCGATGAACAGGTACACGCCAAACGCCAGCATCAATGCCAGCACAATCATGATGGGCCCGCCATACGTGGCCATCGTCCACAAGTTCATGGTGGGCTGCTCGGCCACTTCCGTTGCAGCCTCGACCGCAACTTGCAAAATAAGCATTAAGTCCATATCGATAGTTTATTGTTTCAGATTTCAAATTTCAGATTGCAGATTGTTTCCCGCAGATTTCGCGGATGGACGCGGATGATTTCTTGTTCCTTACCTCTTGCCTCTCGCCTCTGTTCATAGGGCGTTGCCCTACGCTGAATGCCACAAGGCCGTTGGCCTTGGACGTGCCACCCGTGCGTTTTCAATTATCCATTATCAATTATCAATTGAATTGCGTTGCCCTATGCTGAGAGCCACAAAGCCGTTGGCCTTGGACGTTTTCCTTTTTCCTTTCACCCTTTCCCTTTCTACTTTCACCTTTCTACTTTTTACCTAACTGCTCCCGATACCGTTTTATTGTGTCCGCGAGGCCGAAATACAGGGCATCGGAAATGATGGCGTGGCCGATGGACACCTCGTCCAGCCACGGGATGCAGCTGTGCAGGTAGGCCAGGTTGTCCAGGCTCAGGTCGTGCCCGGCGTTCAGCCCGAGCCCCAGGTCGCGGGCCGATTGAGCCGCCTGCACGAACGGGGCCACGGCCCGTTCCCGGTCGGCCGCATAATGCGCGGCGTAAGGTTCGGTGTACAATTCCACCCGGTCGGTGCCGCACCGCCGGGCGTATTCCAGATGCTTCAAGTCCGTGTCCACGAAAATGGAAACGCGGATGCCCTGTTCGTGGAACGTGTCCACCATGCGGGTGAGGAAGTCCTGGTGCTTCACCGTGTCCCAGCCGGCGTTGGAAGTCAGCGCGTCGGGCGGGTCGGGCACCAGGGTCACCTGGGCGGGCTTCACCGCCGTGACGAGCTTGACAAACGGCTCGGAGGGGTATCCCTCGATGTTGAACTCGGTGGTCAGCACGGGGCGCAGCGCATACACGTCGGCATAGCGGATGTGCCGTTCGTCGGGGCGGGGGTGCACCGTGATGCCTTCCGCGCCGAAGCGTTCGCAGTCCAACGCCACCTGCACCACGTTGGGCACATTGCCGCCCCGGGCATTGCGCAGGGTGGCCACTTTGTTGATATTGACGCTTAATTGGGTCATGTCGCGTGGATTATCGGGGTTGTTCCATATGATCATCCCGCCCTTTTGCAACGCCAAGGCGAAGCAAGAGGACAAGAACCGACCACAAAAGTAAGCTAAATATGTGGAACAACCACCGGTAATCGGCCAAAATCACTTCCCGCATTTCACTTTTCGCCCCTTTTTTAGTTCCATAAACAGCAGGCAGTCACAAACGCGCAAGCTCAAAGTCGTGCCCGGATGCGGGGAAAGTTATCGTACCACCAAGGTGGTACGACCGTCCCACCAAGGTGGGACACCTGTGCCACCAAGGTGGAACACCTGTACCACCAAGGTGGGACGATAACTTCATGCGGGCAGATACGGAACTTCATGCGGGGAAACGCACGACTTCGCGCCGGACGTTGCACAACTTCGGCGGAACGCCCGCCCCGGAAGGGCATTATGCCGCAACCGGTTATCAGGCTTCGGCACCTGCCAAGGATAGCGTCCGTGATGACCTTTCCGCGCCTCCTGCAATGGGGGTGCGCTTACTTCCCTAATGATTTGAACATTTTAGAGATGCAGCGTTTCTTTTGTTCCATATTGGGATGGACGTAAAGGTCGAGAGTGGTTGAAATGTTGGAGTGG
>CALUML010000036.1 GCA_944321745.1 uncultured Bacteroidales bacterium | reverse complement strand
TTTTCCTGTCCGAAGAGGGAGTGTAGCGGGCTACACGCCCGATGAGACAGGGAAAAAGAGCCCAAAAGAGGGGGCAAGAGGATAATAAAGTAAAGGAGCAGCTACGGCTTGTACAATTACGTTTAATTTTGAATAGCTACTTAAAACCATTACAACACATGATTACCACCACACCCGTGCACATCCCGGCCTCGCCGGTGAAAATCACATACGACGACGCGATACTGACCCTCGGCTCGTGCTTTGCCGACAACATCGGCAGGCGGCTGCGGACAAACCTGTTCCTGGTGGACGCGAACCCTTTCGGCGTGCTGTACAACCCGCTGTCGGTCAAGCAGAGCCTGCTGACGCTGCTGTCGGACAAACGGTTTACCGCCCGCGACCTCTTCGCCCACCAGTCGCTGTGGCACAGCTTCGCACACAGCAGCCTGTTTTCGGACACCACGCCCGACCGCTGCCTGGGGCGCATCAACAACCGCCTGCAACAAAGCCGCGAAAGGTTGCCGCACACGCGCTTCATCCTCATCACCTGGGGCACAGCGCAGGTGTACCGCCACAACGCCAGCGGGCTGGTGGTGGCCAACTGCCACAAGCTGGCCGCCCGCGACTTCACCCGCCGCCGCCTGGGGACCGACGAGATTGCGGCCGAATACCGCCCCCTCCTGGACACGCTCCGCGGCCGGCTGCCCGGCGTGCGCGTCATCTTCACCGTAAGCCCCATACGCCATTGGAAAGACGGGGCGCACGAGAACAACCTCAGCAAGGCCACCCTGCTGCTGGCCGTCGACGCGCTGCAACGGGAATATGACTTCGTGGAATATTTCCCCGCCTACGAACTGCTCCTGGACGAGCTGCGGGACTACCGCTACTACGCGGAGGACATGCTGCACCCCTCGGAAATGGCCGTGGACTACATCTGGGAGCGGTTCGCCGACTGCTACTTCGCGCCCGAAACCAGGCGGCAGATGAAGGAAATCGCCCAGCTCGTGGCCGACCGCGCACACCGCCCCCTGCACCCGGAGTCGGATGCCTTCCGCCAGTTCGCCGCCCGCACCGAGGAGCGGCAAGCGGAACTGGAACGGAAATACCCGTTCCTCCGGGGAAGGTTGAACGGACGCGAGTGATACGAAAACAACGCGGACATACGCAAACCATTTGCGGCCATTCGCGCCGCTTGCGTCATCCGCATGCCGCCACCTTCTCGAAATACACCCCGCCGGGCGACTCCACAACGACGCGCACCCGCCTCCGCTCTGACCCGGCAAACCACGCCACGGTAGCCGACCGCTTGCCGTCGGCCACGTCCACCACCAACCCGCCATCCGCCATCCAGGCCACGGGGCGGCATTTCCCCTCCAACCGATAAGTGACCCCGCCCGGCACTTGCCCGATGGCGCAAGGGGCAAAATGCTCGGACACGCGGGCATACAGGAAACGATCCGTGCGGGCCAGTATCGTGTCCATGTTCGCATTGACCGACCCATCGGCCGACAACTGCGGCTCATGCCCGTAACCGGGGAAAGGCACATACTCCACCGGCATGTTCAGGCCGCGCATGTGGCGGTACAAGGCAGCCGACCCGTAAAGTTGCCACGACTCGGACAAGCGGTCGTACAGCTTGCTGTCCAGCCCCACCTGGAACGGCAGCCCCGACTCGCACGGCACGATGTCATCCGCCGTGCCGTGGAACAGCAGCACCGGCACGTGGGCATCCCGCCGGGTGACGACCTGCGGCTCTATCAGCCCGCCCCACATCGACACGACCCCCGCAATGCGGTACTTCTCGCTCTCGGAATTGGCCGCACGCCCCAGCACCCCCAAGTCGTCGCGCCTGATGCGCCGCTCCACGCTGTCGAACACCTCATCGGCATCCATGAACGTGGTGGTGAGGGCGATGATAGCCCCTGCGCTGCTGCCGCTGAGGTATATCTGCTGCGGGTCGATGCGGTATTCGCCGGCATGGGTTATCAGATAATCCAAGGCCGCGCGGGTGTCCTGCACGCCCCGGTACACAGTGCGCTCCACGGAAAACAGCCCGCCGAACGAAATGCCCAGCCGGTAATTGACCGAAGCCACCACATAGCCCCGGCGCACCAGGTGCTCCGTGAACGTGCGCTGCAAGTCGTTGCGCTTGTCGCCGAAGAGGAACGCCCCGCCATGCAGGAACACCACCAGCGGGCGCGGCGACACGGCCCCGCCCTCCGGCTCGTACACGTCCAGGCAAAGCGGCATGTCCGCACGCCGCCCCATGCTGCGTGCCAAGTCTTTCACAATCAGGTGGCGCAGCTGCTCCCGGTCGCCATGCGGGATGGAGTCGGTGGGCTGGGAGGCGTAATACCCCACCGCGTGGCCGTATTCCACGTCGGGGTGCTCCGTCATGCGCCCGTACAGCTCCTGCTTGTAGGGCAAGGCGTAGCGGCTGCCGTCGTCCAGCGCGTAGAAGAACTCCAGCCTCACGCGCTGTTTCCCCCACCCGGCCCCGTTGCCGCGCGGCACGGCGAGCACCCACCGTCCGCCCCACGCGCGGCGCATCCTCAACCCCTGCAGCCGCCGTCCTGCCTCCGCCCGCAACGCCACCGCGCCCGTGCTGTCCACCGAAAAGCTCACCGGGGCCACCTCCGCCCCGCCATCGTACACGAAGCTGTACCCCGACACCCGGAGCGAGTCGGCACTGCGCACCACGAACAGCGTGCGCCCGTCGGCCAGCCGCCCGCGGTACACGCCGCCCGGCCGGAAGCCGCTCCCGTCGAACCGGGCTTCGCGGCAGGAGAAGAACACCGGCAATACGAGGGACAAGAGTGATAGTTTTATCAGGAATATTCTCATAGATGATAAAAAGAAACATGCGGGGCGGCGAGGCTGCGTTTCCCCATCGCTCCGCATGTGTTCCATTATTACATATGTAATATGTATGGGCGGGCATGCGCCCGCCCGCGTCCGCTTAGTCGTTGCGGGCAGCCAGCTTGCTGTCGAAGAGGTACATGGCCGCCTTGTCGCCTTCGATGGCTTCAAGCGTGGCGAGCAGCGCGCGCGCCGTGTCTTCTTCTTCCACCTGTTCGTCGATAAACCAGTTCAGCATGTTCTGCGTGGCGTAGTCCTTGTCGGCCACGGCCATGTCCATCAGTTCGTGGATTTTTTCCGTCACGACCTTTTCGTGCATCAAGGTGTCGGCGAAAGCGTCCTTGGGCGAGTTCCATTCCTGCTGCACTTCGGCCACCGGTTCGAGTTTCACCTTGCCGTCGCCTGCCACGATGTATTCCATCAGGCGTTTCGCATGGCCGAATTCTTCCTTGGCCTGCACGTCAAACCAATGGGCCATGCCCGCAAAACCTTTGCTCTTCATGTCGTAGGACATGGAAAGATACAAATAAGCCGACCAGATTTCGGCGTTCACCTGCTTGTTCAAAGCCACTCCCATGTGGGAATCCAAGATAGTTCTCATTGCTTTTTTATTTTTAACCGATTAAACTTGTCAAATGTGCGCTGCCCCCGTTTTCCCGGGCAGTGTGCAAAAGTAACAAGGTTTGCCCCCTCCTTGTTCCCATTTTAACCTTTATTTAACGAATGTCCCTCCTTCCCCGCACCCGAACTTCCGCGCCTGCCCGCGGAAACTTGCCGGGGCAGGGACGCATACTTCCCCGCGTGCTGGCGAAAACTCTATTCGAAACTTTTGAACATATGTTCAGAAGTTTTGAATACATGTTCAGAAGTTTTGAATATATGTTCAAAAGTTTCGAATAGAGTTTCAACTGGCACACAGGCAAGTTTTCCCCCGCATCCCGGCAAGTTTGCTTAGGCACAAAGGGAAGTTCGGATGCGGGGAAGGGGGAAGGCGGGCCGGGCAGGCGGCAACCAGCCCCGGGCGGACGCGGATGTTCATAAAAGTTTTACCAATTAATTATTAAAGCGTATTTTTGCAAAAACTTTCGCAACATGGATCGCAAACAGGCTTCTTCATTGGACGATGACCGGGACATGACCGTGAAGCGGTACGAGGACTTCCTCTCGGGGAACGCCTCCGCCGGTTATTTCGACGTGGACGAATTTGAATCCATCATAGAATACTACCTGCGCAAAGGAAAGACCAAGGACAGCTCGAAGGCGTTGGAAATGGGCCTGCAGCAGCACCCGCACAGCCACGAGCTGCAAATGAAACGCGCGAAGATATACCTCAGCAACAACCATCCCCTCAAGGCGCTCCGCATACTGGACGCGCTGAACCTGCCCGACGACTACGACGTCCGGCTGCTGAAAATAGAGACGCTGCTGAAGCTGCAACGCGAGGCGGAAGCCGCCAAGCTGTGCGGCCAGGTAGTGCAGGAGGCGGCCAACGACGGCGACACCGACCTGGTGCTGCTGGACATCGCCTACATCTACATGGACGCCAACCTGTTCGCCCAAGCCACCCGGCTGCTGGAACAGGGACGCGACATCCGCCCCGACAACATAGACATCTTGTTTGAACTGGCCTATTGCTACGAACATACCAACCGCACGCAGGAGGCCATCGACATCTACCGGCGCATCGTGGAGGTAGACCCGTTCGTGTCCGAGGCGTGGTTCAACCTGGGGCAGATTTATTTTACCCAGGAGGATTACGCCAAAGCCCTGGAAGCCTACGACTACGTGGTAGCCATCGACCCGGACGACTCGTTCTCCTACCTGCAAAAGGCCCACCTCCTCCTCGAGCTGGGGCGGTACAAGGAGGCGCGCCACTGGTACACGGAATACGCCGAAATGACCCAGGACTACCGCACGGTGTACGCCTGCATCGGCGAATGCTACGAAAAGGAGGCGGACTACCCGCAGGCCATCGCGTATTACCGGAAGGCGCTGGATGCCGACCCCGAGGATTACGACGCCCTCACCGGCCTATGCATCTGCATGCTCGAAGAGGAACAGTACCGGGCGGCCTTGCACTACATCCGCCAGGCCATCCGCCTGCAACCCGACTACGCCGACGGCTGGATATACGCGGCGGAAGCCTTGCTCGGGCTCGACGATGCCGACAACGCCCTGCAAGCCTACCTGAAGGCCTTGGAATGCGACCCCGGGCAGGCGGAAACGTGGGTGGCCATCGGGTGCCTGTACGTCGAGTTCGGCGACTACCGGGCGGCCTTGTCGGCCTTCGAGTCGGCCTACCGGCTGGATCCCGAGGTGGAACGCATCCACCTGTTCCTGGCCATCGCGCACTTCAAGCTGGGCGATATGGAGGTGGCCGCCGACCACCTGCACCAGGCGGTGGAAAAGGAAAAAGAAACTCTCGACATCTTCCGCGAAATATGCCCGGAAGCGAAGATAAATAAGCTGTAGGCAGCGGATAAGCTACAAGCTACAAGCTACAAGCTACAGGTAGCGGGTAGATTCATGCCGCATGGCACTTGTAGCTCGTAGCTTGTAGCTTGTAGCTCGTAGCTCGTAGCTCGTAGCTCGTAACTCGTAACTATATTATAAATATGAAACTAAAAGACGGCATTCTGCTTTTTGCCAAAGGCGTGGCCATGGGGGCCGCCGACGTAGTGCCCGGCGTGTCGGGCGGCACCATCGCGTTCATCACCGGCATTTATGAAAGGCTCATCACCGCCATCAAGAACATCCCGCACGGCTTGAAGCCGCTTTTCAAGGGGCAAGTAAAAACATTCTGGAAGGAAATAGACGGCACATTCCTCGTATGCCTCATCGCGGGCATCGCCACCAGCTTCCTCTCGCTGGCGCACCTGATGACCTACCTGCTGGAGCATCAACCCGTGCTGCTGTGGGCGTTCTTCTTCGGTCTGGTGGTGGCTTCCACCGTGTTCATCGGCAAGGACGTGGCGTGGAACTGGAAGACCCTCCTTTCGTTCGTGCTGTTCACCGCGCTGGCCTTCTTCATCTGCTCGCCCGAAAACGAGCCGCTCAACTCGTCGCATGCCTATTGGTACCTGTTCGTCTGCGGGGCCATCGCCATCTGCGCCATGATATTGCCCGGCATATCGGGCAGCTTCATCCTGGTGCTGCTGGGCGAGTACTACTTCATGCTGAAGGCGGTGACCACGCTCAACCTGCCCCTCATACTGGTGTTCCTGTGCGGGGCGGTCATCGGCCTGCTGGCGTTCAGCAACGTACTGTCGTGGCTGTTCAAGCACTTCAAGCAAGTAACCCTCGCCGCGCTCACCGGCTTCATGCTCGGCTCGCTCAACAAGATATGGCCGTGGAAAGAGACCCTGCGTACCTACACCGACAGCCACGGCGCGGAACACGCCCTCACCCAGCGCAACCTGCTGCCCGGCTCGTTCGAGACCCTCACGGGGGCGGACAACCAGCTGGGCTGGGCCATCCTGTGGTTCGCTATCGGGTTCGTGCTCATCTTCTCCATCGAGTACATCAACCAACAGCTGAAAAAAAGGAATCCCAAATAAGATTCAGCACAGGGACAACGCGGATTGAACGGACTGGCACAGAACCCCAGCCTCCTGCTGGCAGTCCGTTCGGTCCGCATCGTCCGCGTGTCCCAAGCCTCGGATACTTGCTCCGCACCCCTTTCACCCTTTTTACATTCACCTTTCAACCACCTGCCTTGCGCCCACCGCTCCGCACATACGTCCTCCTGCTGGCCCTGCTCCTGCTGCCCGCGGGGCTGGTCGCCGCCAACGAGCCAGCCGCCCCCGCGCAACTGCCCGACAGCACGGCCCGGGTATTCGAGCAGGCCGTGGGCATCGACCCGGAGTCGGTCGTGAGCCGCATCATGACGTGGTACGAGCAGCACATGACCTACGGGGCCATCACCGTGCTCATGGCATTGGAAAGTTCGTTCCTGCCCATCCCGTCGGAAATCGTCATCTCGCCCGCGGCCTACCTGGCCTCCGACCCGGAGAGCGAGTTGAACTTCTTCCTCGTCATCCTGTTTGCCACCATCGGTTCGCTCATCGGCGCGCTCATCCTCTACGGGCTGGCGGCGTGGGTGGGGCGCAAAGCCCTGTACCGCTTTGCCGACAGCCACGTGGGCAGTTTCCTCATGCTGGACAGCGACAAGATACGCCACGCCGAAGACGTGTTCCGCCGGCACAGCAAGTCCTCCGTGTGCGTGGGGCGGTTCATCGCAGGCATCCGGATGCTCATCTCCATCCCCGCCGGCCTGGCGCGGATGAACCTGGCTCACTTTGCCTTCTTCACGTTCATCGGCTCGGCGGTGTACAACACGGCCATGGCCGTCATCGGCTACCTGCTGCACGGGCAGGCCGACCTCATCCACCGCTACAGCTACGAGCTGAGCGTCATCACCCTGCTGGTCACCGCGCTGGCCGTGCTGGTATTCGCCGTGCGCTACCTGCTGCTGCGCCTGCGGAGCACCAAGGCATACGGCCTCATCGGCCACCCGCTGGGGCACTCCTTCTCCAAACGCTACTTCACGGCCAAGTTCAAGCGGGAAAAAATCAATGCGCAATACAAGCTCTACGACATGGAGCGCATAGACGGGGTACAGCGCATCATCCGGCGGGAAAAGGTGCGCGGGCTGAACGTGACCATCCCCTACAAGGAGGCCATCATCCCCTACTGCGACGAGCTGGACGACACGGCGGCACGCATCGGAGCCGTCAACGTGCTGAAGATAACCCACCTCGACGGGCGCACCCGCATACGGGGCTACAACACCGATGCCACGGGGTTCGAGCAGTCCATCCGCCCGCACCTGCGCCCGCACCACACCCACGCCCTGGTGCTGGGCACGGGCGGCGCGTCCAAAGCCGTGGCCTACGTGCTGCGGAGGCTGGGGCTGGCCGTCACCCACGTGTCGCGCACGGCCAAACCCGACGCGCTCACCTACGAAGCACTCGACCGCGCCACCATCGAGGCGCACACCGTCATCGTCAACGCCACCCCCCTGGGCACGTTCCCCCGCGTGGACACCTGCCCTCCCCTGCCCTACGAATGGCTCGGCGACCGCCACCTGCTGTTCGACCTGGTGTACAACCCCGCCGAGACGCTTTTCCTGCAAAAAGGAAAAGCCCGCGGGTGCGACACCGTGAACGGCGAGCAGATGCTCATCGGCCAGGCCGAAGCCGCCTGGACCATCTGGAACGAGGAGGACGATTGCCCCTCGGTACGCGGCTGAATTTCCGTAGGCATGAAAATAAAATTCCGTACCTGCGCAATTAAATTTTCGCAGGTACGGAATTTCACTTCCGATGCATACGCTTCCTTATTTTATCCGGTACACGGTGGGGTCGAAGCCAGCAAGAGCCTCCTTGCGCTCGGTGCAGGTGCCGCACACGCCGCAATGCACCTCCTGCCCCTCATAGCACGAATAGGTGTCCTCGAAGGGCACGCCCAGCTCCCGGCCTATCAACGCTATCTCGCGCTTGGACAGGAGGGTGAAGGGGGCGAACAATTCCACATGATTGTACGTGCCGGAGGCGATGGCCTGCCCCATGTGCCGCACGAACTCCTCCCGGCAGTCGGGGTAAATGGCGTGGTCGCCCGCATGGTTGGACAGCATCAGGCGCGAACAGTCCATGCTCTCGGCCAGCCCGGCGGCTATGCTGAGCATGATGCCGTTGCGGAACGGCACGACGGTGCTCCGCATGTTGTCGTCGTCGTACCGCCCCGCCGGTATCGCCCCGCCGGAGGTGAGCAAGTCGGACACGAAGCCCATGCGGTTGAGGTCCATGTCGATGACGCGGTGCTCGATGCCCAGCCTGCGGCAGTTGCGCGAGGCGTGGTCTATCTCGATGCGGTTGTGCTTGGAGCCGTAGTCGAACGACAAGGCCAGCCGCACGCGGTCGGCGTAGCGGTACAGGGCGACCGTACTGTCCATGCCGCCCGAATACAGGGAAATAATGTCTTTAGCCATCATGATTGGTAGAAGACAGGGGACGTGCCCTGCCTCCGGTATTCCTATTCTTTTTTTATTATAAATAATGCCTTGCAGGGAGACAAGGCATGACTTGCCTCCACGGCTTACTTGGCCGGTGGCGCGTTGCGGGGCGGGCGCACGTTGCGTCCCGAAGCCTGCGGGCTGGTTTCGGCATCCCCCTCTTCACCCTCGGCGGCCTCATCTTCCTCCGGGCGGCTGGCCGAGGCTGCCGACTGGCTGTGCACGACGGTGCTGGCATGGCGGTTGCGGGGGAAGACGAGGAAAATATCCTCCCGCCGCTTCGGCTGCTGCTCGTCGAGCCAGAAGAAGCCGTTGAGATACACGTCATCGCCCGTCAGCTCGCCCAGCGGGTACATGGTGCCCGACGAGGCCGCCGTGAGCACGATGCGGCGTATCTGCTGCTCCTCGAAGAACATGTTCACGTAGCTGCTCTGCGTCTTGTTGAGGCCGATGATGGTGGTGTCCTGTTCGTCCACCGGGTAATAGATGGTCTCCGCATTGCCGCTCACCTCCACGCGGTACAGTTCGCCGTCGGCCATGAAGGCGGTCAGTTCCTTGCCCGACACCTGGTTGTAGTGGGCGGAGTCGTAGCGTTGCACGGCCAGCGTGCCGGTGGACACGTGGATGTGGTCAATTGTCTGGTTGCGCACGTAAGCCTGGATGGAGTCGCCCGACAGCTGGTTGGCCCCGCTCCACACCACCGGCTGGCCGTAAAGGGTGGCCACGGAGTCGCGCGAGCGGTACACCAGCGAGTCGCACGCCCCCTGCAGGTCGACGCGGTAGAAGCGCACGTTGTAGTAAGCCTTGGCCAGGTTGTAAACGGAGTCTTTGGACACGGTCATGGTGTCGGCGTGCATGAACAGCGAGTCCTGCGTGGACCAGTCCACCAGCATGGCCGAGTCGGTGGCCAGCCCGTACTCGGTGGCCTCGTTGTAGAACACGTAATGCCCGTGCAGGGTGACCTGCTGCACCGTGTCGCTCATGGCCACGCGGCTGAACCCCTCCACGTACTGACGGCCCTTGTCATAAAACAAGGTGTCGCCCGTGACGGTCTTGCCGTCGGCATGCACGATAAGCGAGCGGTCGAGCAGCATGGACTGCTCGCGGTCGGTATCGTACCACCCATGGGTGGAGTAGATGTCAGTTTCCCCGTCATAAATAATGTGCGTGTCGCCCACGATGCCGGCAATCTTCGTCTCGGTGTTGTAGGTCAGCGTGTCCGCATCCATCGTGAACGATTCGTTGAGCAGGTGCACCCGGTCGCGGAACAGGGCCTGCTTGGTGTTCGGCCCGTACTGCCCCCACACCGACGTGAGGGTGTTCTGGTCGTCCTGCAACTTGCCGCCGGTGTAGTAATAGGCCAGGTCGGCCGCGCGGTCGTAATTCAGGCTGTCGGTGGTGAGCACGGCCTCGTCATTCTCCATCCGCACGTTGTGCCTCATGCGGGCCAGCCTCGTGTTGCCATCGTAGAACAGCAGGTCGCCGTAAATGAAGATGGAGTCGCCCTCGATGATGCGCACGTGGCCGAAGGCGTCAAAGGAATTTTTCTTGCTCCACAGGTAGGCACTGTCGCAGTACATCACCGCGTTGTCGTGCCGGAAACGCACGGGATTGCCCTTGATAATCTGCGCCCCCGGCAAGCGTTTTTGGTCGAAGTGGATGGCATCCGACTTCTCCAGGTATATCACGGTGGTTTTCTCGGCGCGACGGGCGGTGTCGGCAGGCTGCGCCAGCGTGTCGGCCGGCACGGCCGACGAGTCCGGAGCCAATGCCAACGAGTCGCGCCCGGCCTGCGCCGAGGCCGCCACAAACAAAGAGAGCACACCGACTATCGCGGTGTGCTTGCTCCATGCGGGATATGTGCGTTGCTGCCTTTCTTTCCTCATAAAAACCGACTGGCTCACGACCGATTTACTTTATCCAGCCCGGGTAACGGAACTCGCAGTTGCTCCATGCCGGGTCGATGTTGATGTACGTCTCCTTCTGTTTCTTCGTTATCCAGTTCTTGATGAAGTCGTCGCCCCGCTTGCTTTCGTAGTAGGACTTCAGCATCTGGTAGTCATCGGTCAGGTTGGCCTTGTGCGTGTCCACCTTGGACTTCACCTTGACGATGGCCACCACCTCCTTGTTGTTGGAATTGATCATGGTGAACGGTTCCGATATTTCGCCCACATTCATGCCGTAGACCACCTTGGCCACCTCGGCGGGCAAGTCCTGGTATTCGAACTTGGACGTGCCGCTGCGCTCGTTGAGCATCAGCCCGGCGTTCAACGCCGTGTTCTTGTCCTGCGAGTAGTAAACCACCGCCTGCTCAAACGTCATCTTGCCCGTGCGGATGAGGTTGGCCACCGAGTCGAGGCTGTGCACGGCTTTCATCTCGTCGTCCAGCGACACGCGCGGCTTGAGCAGGATGTGGCGCGTCTTGATGCGGTCGCCGCGTTTCTCCATCAGCTGGATGATGTGGAAGCCGAACTCCGTCTCCACGATGCGCGACACTTTCTTGGGATCTTGCAGGTTGAACGCCACGGCGGCATATTCGGGCACCAGCTGGCCACGCCCCATGAAGTCGAGCTCACCGCCCCGCTTGGCACTCTCCGTGTCCTCCGAATACAGACGCGCCAGCACCGAGAAGTCGGCCTCACCGCTGTTGATGCGGTCGGAAAACTCGCGCAGACGTTCTTTCACCCGGTTGATTTCCTCCTGGGGCACGGGCGGTTCCACGCTGATAATCTGCAACTCCACCTGGGCGGGCACGGTGGGTATGCTGTCAGCCGACAGCTCGTTGTAGAACCGCCGCACATCGGCAGGCGTAGCCTTGATGTCGCCTATCAAGGTCTGCTGCATCTGTTGAATAATCATCTGGTTGCGCACCACGTCGCGCAATTCCTCGCGCAGTTCCACCGTGTTCTTGCCGAAGTATTCCTCCATCTTTTCCTTCGAACCTATCTGGGCGATGTAGTAGTTCAGCTGCATCTCCACCTGGTTCATCACCTGCCCCTCGCTCACCTCGATACTGTCCAACTCCGCCTGGTGCAGGAACAACTTCTGGATGGCAATCTGCTCCGGGATGATGCAATAGGGGTCGCCTTCGAACGACACGCCTTCATACTGGGCACGCAGGCGTTGCTCTTCCACCTCCGAACGGAAGATGGCCTCGTCGCCTACTATCCAAATGACTTCATCGATGATGTTGCTTTGGGCAAAACCACCCATCCACCAGGCGGTGAGACACAAAGCGAGTAAAACGGTCTTTTCCTTCATATTCTGTTCAATGAGTACGCCAAGGCACACGGGCGCGAAGCATCCCGTATCCCGTACCTATTTATATATCTTCAAATCCTGCGAAGCCACGGCATCTTCGTAAAGCTCCCTTTCTATCTCCGAGACGAGTTCGCCGCTCTTTTTGGCCGACAGCATCTTGGCTATCCGCTCGCGAGCCAGGTCGTAAGGCTCGGGCTGTCCCACCGCACAATACTCGCTTATCTTCAAGAAATAATGGTGCGTGCTGTCGCTCGTCTCCACCATGGAAGGCCCGGCGAGGAACTTGGCGGGGTTCTTAATCCGGAAGGGGGCTTTACGCGTGATGGACGACAAGGGCAACCAATGGTCCATGAAATAGTCGTAGCCCACCGCATTCTGCAACGTGTACTTGTCGATGTGCTCCAACGACTCCGCATCGGCCTTGTCCACCCACTCGCGCACCTCGTCCAGGCGGGGCGCATCGCCGGGCACTACCAGGAAGAGGCCCTTCAGCATATTTTCGCTTGCCACCATCCGGGCGGCGTTCTGCTCGTAGAACGCCCGAACCTCGTCCTCCAACGGATCTTCCACACTGCGCTGCTCCACCAACCGCTGCTGGTACTGGTGGATGATCAAGGTGCGCCGGAACTCCTCCACCTCGCGGTCTATCTGCGCCATGTCGGAGATGTTCTGCTTGGCTTTTTCATACATCAGGAGGTCGGTAGCCCACTCCCGGATGTAACGCTCCACCAGCAAGACACTGTCGCCCGACGGCAACCCGGCAGGTATCATCTGCTGAATTTCATCTTCATACAGGTAATGGTCGTGTACCTCGGCCGCTACCTCCCGCCCCGCATCCGGCAAGATGCGGCTGCACGAAGCACCCAAGGCACAACAAGCCATTCCCGACAAGATGAAACGAAAAAAGTTCATAGCACAATCCCCCCAACGGGGTTCCCCATTCAGTCTTTATTTCACGAATGCCCGCCATTTGCCAGCAGGCCATTCACACTCAATTCTGCTTGACCGTGGCCACGACTTCCTCGTTGACCACCACCGGATATTTGGCACGGAGAGCCTTGATCCATTCCTTTTCCAAATAGGTTTGGTAATCGGCGGTGACCAGGCCGCGCACGTCGGTGTAGCATTCCGGATATTTCTTCAGCAACTTGCCGCTGACGAACACATACGGGTAATCTTCGGCGGGTTCATAGCTTTCTTTCACCTTGAACACCTGGTTGTCCACCACCGGATTGTCGCCCTTGACGTACAAACCTTTTTCTATCTTCACATACTGGATGCTGTCGTTCAGGCGGGTGCGCAGGTAGCTGTCAACGGAGTCGGGCAACGAGCGTTTCACAATGGACTTGGCCGCTTCCATAGTAGGCTCGTCCTTGCAGTAGATGATGCGGCCTTTATAATGGGGTTCGTCCCACGCATAGTCCTTGCGGTGTTCCTTGAAGAACGCCATCAGGCCGGTGGTATCTTTCGAAGCCTTTTCCCATACCTCGCGGTTGCTCACTTCGAACAGCAGGATGCCATCGTGATACTCCTGGGACAGGAAACGGAAATCGGGATACTTGCGGGCCAGCTGCGTGTCCTCATACGCCAGCAACTCCTTCGACTCGAAGGCATCCAACTTTTCCCGGATGATTTCGGAAGCTATCGACTTCGAGGTGTATTTGTTCGTTTTCAAATAGGCAGCAAAGTCGGCCTGGCTGTATTGCTTGCCTGCGAAGCTGAACAAGGGCTTGTTCAACTTGCTGATGGCCTGCATATAGGCGGAGTCGCCCAGTTGCTTGCCTTCGAGCAAGGTGGCGAATTCATCGGCGGCAGGCTGGTCCAGTTGGAAGCCGTATTCCTTCTTCAATCCTTCCACAAACGCCTTGGTGCCCACCTGGGCGCGTTCGTCACGCTTGATTTTCCGTTCGATGTCGGCTTTGGCATCCTCGAACGCGGGCACGCCACGCTTGTCGAGCAGCTTGATGATATGCCAGCCAAACTGCGAGCGCACCGGTTCGCTCACATCGCCCGTGTCCTTCAAGGCGAAAGCGGCCTGCTCGAACTCGGGCACCATGCGCCCCGTGCCAAACCAGGGCAATTCGCCGTTGCGCATGGCACTGCCCTTATCTTCCGAATAAGTAGAAGCCAGCGTACCGAAGTCGTCGCCCGCCAGCACGCGGTTGTACAACGAGTCGATGCGGGCTTTGGCGGCTTCGTTCTTGGCCTCGTCGTCACGGTCGGTGAACACCATGATGTGCGACGTGAGCACCTCACCCCTCGACGGACGGCGGTTGTTCACCTGGATGAGGTGATAGCCCACCACCGTGCGCACCGGGCCGGACACCGTGCCCACAGGCGTGGCATAGGCCGCCGTTTCAAACGGATAGATGGTGTTGAAGGCCGATATCCACCCGATGTAGCCGCCCTTGTCGGCCACCGAAGGGTCTTCGGACATTTCGCGCGACACGGTCGCGAAGTCCTCCGTCTCCAGGCGTTTCTTCGCTTCCATGATTTTGTTCCATGCGGCCAGCGTGTCGGCAGCCGCAGCCCCCGGGGCTACCCGCACCAGGATGTGGCTCACTTCCACGTCCTCCTTCATGCGGTCGTAGGCTTCCTTCACCACGGCTTCTTCCGCCGACTTGTCCACCAAGTAAGGCTTGGCCAGTTGCGCCCGGTAGCCGCTGTATTCCTTCACGAACGCCTCGGTCGTGTCGATGCCCTGAGCCTTGGCTTCCTCCACCTTCAGTTTGAAATTGATGAAGAGGTCCACATATTCGTCCAACGTCTTTTTGTCAATCGAGTTGGCCGAGTTGTTCTTATTATATATGTACTCAAACTCCGACTTGCTCACCGGGTTGCCGTTGATGGTCATGATAACCGGGTCGTTCTCCGTCTGCGCAAAAAGGCCGCACGAGGCCGCCATGAATGAAAATAATGCAATGCTTTTAGGTGCGTTCATATTTTTTGTTTTAATCGAATAATCGAATAATCGCTTAATCGCTCAATCGAATAATCGCTTAATCGGGTATTCAGTTATTCAGTTATTCAGTTATTCAGTCAATCGTAAAATCGTCAATCCCCTCACTCTCCCCGGCTGTAATTCGGGGCTTCGCTGGTGATGGACACGTCGTGCGGATGGCTTTCAGTGACACCTGCATGGGTGATGCGCACGAACTTGGCCTGCTGCAACCGCTCGATGGTAGGTGCGCCACAGTAGCCCATGCCCGCTCTGAGGCCGCCGAGCATCTGATACACCACTTCGTAGAGCGAACCCTTGTAGGGCACCCGGGCGGCAATGCCTTCGGGCACCAGCTTGCGGGTATCCGTCTCATCGGCCTGGAAGTAACGGTCCTTCGAACCGCGCTCCATGGCTTCGAGCGAGCCCATGCCGCGATACGACTTGAACTTGCGCCCGTTGAAGATGATGGTTTCGCCCGGCGACTCTTCCACCCCGGCGAACATGGAACCCATCATCACCGAGTCGCCGCCTGCCGCAAGAGCCTTCACGATGTCGCCCGAATAGCGCAACCCGCCATCGGCTATCACCGGCACGCCCGAGCCGCGCAAGGTCTTGGCCACATCGTAAATGGCCGACAACTGCGGCACGCCGATGCCCGCCACCACCCGCGTGGTGCAGATGGAACCGGGTCCGATGCCCACCTTCACGGCATCCGCCCCGGCATCGACCAAGAACTTGGCCGCCTCGCCCGTGGCGATGTTGCCCACCACCACGTCCACGCCGGTGAAATGTTTCTTGACTTCTTTCAGCTTCTCGGCCACCCCGCGCGAGTGCCCGTGCGCCGTGTCTATCACGATGGCATCCACCCCGGCATCGACCAGGGCCGCCACCCGCTGGAGCGTGTCATGCGTCACGCCCACGCCGGCCGCCACACGCAACCGCCCGCCCGCATCCTTCGATGCAAAAGGCTTGTCCTTCGCCTTCGTTATATCCTTGTAAGTCACCAGCCCGATAAGCTTATAGTCCGCATCCACCACGGGCAGTTTCTCTATCTTGTATTGTTGCAAAATCTCGGCGGCGGCCTCCAGGTTGGTAGTCTGCTGCGTGGTGATGAGGTTTTCCTTCGTCATCACCTCCTCGATGGGCTGGTTCATGTCGCGCCGGAAGCGCAGGTCGCGGTTGGTCACGATGCCCACCAGGTGGTTCTCCTCGTCCACTACCGGGATGCCGCCGATTTTGAACTCCGCCATGATAGCCAGCGCCTGCCCCACCGTCTTTCCCCGCAGGATGCTCACCGGGTTGGAAATCATGCCGTTCTCCGCCCGCTTCACGTAGCGCACCTGCCGGGCCTGCTCTTCAATCGACATATTCTTATGTATCACGCCGATGCCGCCCTCGCGCGCTATGGCGATGGCCAGCTTCGCCTCGGTCACCGTGTCCATGGCCGCCGAGACAAACGGGATATTCAACTTAATGTGACGTGAAAAGCGGGTCGTCAAATCGACCTCGCGGGGAAGGACCTCCGAATAGGCCGGCACCAACAGCACATCATCAAACGTCAGGCCTTCAAATTGAACTTTTTCTGCAATAAAAGACATATTTACCTATTATTATATGTATGTGCGAGGAAAGGCTTCCCACTCCCGCCAACACGATTATTGCCTGCAAATATACGGAGATTTCACCAGCAAGGGAATAAAGGAAATACAAAAAAAGATTAAGAAGCCCCAACCCGCTGAAGGGAACGCAAGCACACGCCCGCAGATTGGTGCGCGGATGTTTTCCGATTTGCCAGCAGAAGTTTTCCAAAACGTCAGCAGAAGTTTTCCCAATCGTGAGCACAAACGGGAAAACATCCCCGCACGATTGGGAAAACATCTGCTGGGAAAAACAAATCCAAGTACCGGCCTCGTAACGAACATTAACATTTTATTCAGGCCTTTACGTCCGCGCAAACCGATTTTGGACTATCTTTGCAACTTGAACCGATAAATGAGGATTAACCAATGAGGAAAAATAAGATTGCCAGTGCCGTGCTCGGCTTGTCGCTTGCCATGCTGCTGGTCGGTTGCAAGGACCGGATTGTCGTGAACTTCACCTACGAACCCTCGGAACCCAAAGTGGGGCAGACGGTGCAGTTCACCAGCTTGGCGGATGGCGGGGAGACTTTCGATTGGACGTTCCAGAACGAGGCGACCAGCTCCGTGTACCGCTCCACGGCGCAGAACCCCAGCCACATGTTCACCTCGCCGGGCAACTACGTGGTGACCTTGCGGGTGGACTCGAACGACCATTTTGTCCACTCGAAGCAGCTGTACGTGTATGACAGCATCCCGCACATCGCCCGCGACAAGCAGACGGTGCATTATTATGAAAACGTGAAGTTCAGCACGGTGGCCTACAATCCTTACAGCCGGGACATCACCTGCCAATGGTTCTTTTCGGGAAACGCCCGGCGGACGGATGGCGGCGTGCTGCGCGACACCGTCATCACGCTGGAAGACGGCACGCAGGCCACGTTCTACGTGGCATATGATGCCGAGCCGGAAGTGTACTTCAGCAAGATGGGCGAAGACTCGGTGCGGTTGCGGATGACCATCGGCACGACGGAATACCCCACCACGCAGATTAAAAGCGACGTGTTCCAAGTGCAGGACACAGCCACACGCAGCCTGCTCATGGCCCGCGAAGGCGGCAAGATATTGCGCCAACGCATATTCGAGAACGGCGTAGACGCATTGGAAACCACCGCCATCGATGCAGGAGCACATCCTTACAATCTGGTGTCGGTGGGCGAGGAACTCTACGTGTTCGATGCGGGCAGCCACGTGGACGAACTGGCCGACTGGGAGGCCGACACAAGCGGTGACGGCAGCATCCGGGTGGTGGACTTGAACACCGACGGGGTGGAGACCGTGATAACCAACCGAGGCACAAGCGCCTACTTCGGCTTCTACAACGGGTATGCAGATGCGGAAGGCGTGTATTGGACCGACCGAAACGACTATGTGTACCGCGTGCCGCACGGCAGCCGCAACCTCACGTTTGAATGGCTGGGCACAGGCAACCAGGCAACCTACCCCTATTACGTGGCAGACGCGTCCGCGGTCGAAGGCATGCCTGCCGGAATCAGCGGCGGCATTTACGCCTACAACGGCACATACTATTGGGCGAAAGGCGGCGAAGGCCGGGGGCTGTACCGCTTCAAATCGCAGGACGGCACGGTGACCACGCTCAACAACGCTGCCATATTGACGAATTATGCCATCCGCGCTTTCGTGTACGACCGCAACAACAACATCATCTACTTTGCAGGCACAAGCACCGACGGCGAATCCGGCTTGTGGAAGAGCGACTTGGATGGGTTGAACACACAATTAGTGGATGCAGCCGACCTCACGGCGGGAGCCATCACGGGTATCACGCTTGACCACACGGCGGGTAGAGTACTGTGGGCGTACCACAACCCCAACGACCCGACTGCTTCGGGCGTGAAGCAAATGAACCTGCTGCGCAGTGCGGTGGAAGCCCCCGGCGAAGTGACTTATTTCAATAAGGAACAAGGCATTTTAGGCATTGCCTTGGACAACGTGCAGAAACTGGGGCTGTAACCCACCCCACTTCCTCACCCCTTACATCAAGCAAAAAAAGGCCTGCCGGAAAGCATTCCGGCAGGCCTTTTCTATTACTGCTTTCTATTTCCAAAACTATGCGTACTTCAATGCAGCCTGCGCCGCTTTAATATTATATTGACAATCAGTTATCTAAATGCTTGGGGAAAACAAATGGAAAACGCTTGTCTTAACTATATAAATTAAAGAAGCAGATTTCTTATAGAGTATCCTCTAC
>CALUML010000035.1 GCA_944321745.1 uncultured Bacteroidales bacterium | reverse complement strand
CAGGCAATCCTGCACCTCAAAAAGGATACGGCGCTGGGCATTGCGCTTGACCGCCTTCTCGCGGGCAATCCGCAACATACCCTCCGAGAGGTCCACACCGATAATCTGGTCGGGGTTGAGCCGCTCGTCGAGCAGCAGGGCCAGGTCGCGTTTCACTTCCGGGTACTTCGCTATGTCGTGGAACTGCACCTTGTGCGTCTTCGTCTCCGCCAACAGGTTTCCCCAATGCAGGTCGGCATAGTACACCTCCGTGTCAATGTCCATCCGCTTGCGCAGCTTGGGGCTGACGATGCCCAGCACCCCAAGCGGTTTGCCTGTGCGGGTGTACAGGGTCAGGGCCTCGCCCAACAAGTCGTCGGCATAATCGCCGCACACCAGCTTGTGCCGGTCGATGCCCAGGCGGCGCAGGATGTTTTCCACATACGCCTTCAGTTCGAACACCGTGGTCTTGGCCTCGGGCACCGCCCACGACTGGGCGTGCTTGTTGCCCGTGAGCCACAGACCGAGGTGGAACTCTTCGGAGTAGGCTTTCAGCGCATTGTCGTCCGAACGCTTGTCACGGTGGTAGAAGTAGCAGTTGCCGAACTCGTAGAACTTCAAGTCGCCCCGCTTGTGGTTGATGTTGCGGGCCAGGCTTTCCAGTCCACCAAAGAGCAGCGTCTGCCGCATCACGTTGAGGTCCGAACTCAGCGGGTTCATGATGCGCACGCAGCGGGCTTCGGGGAACGAGACAAGACCTTCATAGTAGGCACTCTTCGTGAGCGAATTATTCATGATTTCGTTAAATCCCTGCGCCGTGAGCTGTTCGGAAACGAGGCGTTGCAGGCGGGCACTGTCCGGCTTGGGCGAATAGCTGAGGTTGGACTGCAAACGGTCGCTCAACTCCACATTGTTGTAGCCATAAAGGCGGAGCAAGTCCTCAATCACGTCCACGTCGCGCTGCACGTCTACCCGGTAGGGGGGCACTTGCAGGGAGTACACGCCATCGTCCGTCTTACCCGTCACCTTCATTTCAAGGGCATTGAAAAGGGTTTCCACCGTGTCCTGCCCGATTTCTTTTCCTATCAGTTTATATATCTTGTCCAGCGACACCAGCACGTCAAACGGGGCAACAGGCTGCGGGTACACATCAATAATGTCGCCGCACACCCGGCCGCCCGCCACCTGCTGGATGAGCAAGGCCGCCCGTTTCAGCACGTAAACCGTGTTGTCGGGATCGCAACCGCGCTCGTAGCGGAACGAGGCATCCGTGTTCAACCCATGCCTGCGTGCTGTCTTGCGGATGGACACGGGGTTGAAATACGCACTTTCGAGGAACACGTTGCAGGTTTTGTCCGAAATGCCCGACTCCAGCCCGCCAAACACCCCGGCCAGGCACATGGGCGTGTCGCCGCCGCATATCATCAGGTCGTCGGCACTCAGCTTGCGTTCCACCCCGTCGAGCGTGATGAAAGGCGTGCCTTCGGGCAGGTTCTTCACCCGCACTTCGCCGGTCGTTATCTTGTCGGCATCGAACGTGTGCAGGGCCTGTCCCATTTCAAACATCACGTAGTTGGCCACGTCCACCACGTTGTTGATGGAGCGCACCCCGATGGCGTGCAGACGTTCCTGCAACCAGGCGGGCGACTCGCCGATGGTCACGCCTTCGATGGTTACCGCCGAGTAGCGGGGGCAGGCCTGCGTATTGTCCACAGTCACCCGCACCGGGGCTTGGGGTTCGTCCACCCGGAATGCATCCACCGAGGGCTTACGCACCCGTATTTCCTTATTACGGATGGAGAAATAAGCCGCCACGTCGCGCGCCACACCGTAATGCGAGATAGCATCGGCGCGGTTGGGCGTGATGTCCACCTCCAGCACATAGTCGCTCTTCACGTTGTAATAATCCTTGGCCAGCGTGCCAACAGGCACCTCATCGGGCAGCACGATAATACCTTCGTGACTCGCGCCCACGCCGATTTCATCTTCGGCGCAAATCATGCCGTGCGATTCCACCCCGCGTATCTTCGACCGCTTAATGGTGAACTCCTCGTCACCGCTGTACAACTTCGTACCCACAGTAGCCACCACCACCTTCTGCCCGGCAGCCACGTTGGGAGCACCGCACACGATTTGCAACGGGGCTTCACCGCCCACGTCCACCGTGGTCACGTGAAGGTGGTCGGAATTCTCGTGATCCACGCACGTAAGCACCTTGCCCACCACGAGGCCTTCCAGTCCGCCCTTGATGGTCTGCACCTCTTCCACTCCCCCGGTCTCCAGTCCAATAGAAGTCAATATCTTCGCCAGTTCAGCCGGTTCTACATCTATGTTAATGTATTCCTTCAGCCAATTATACGATATGTTCATAACTCATTTGTTTTTATCAAGAGCGCAAAGATAAGGCTTTTTCCACAATTACGCATCGCCTCTCTTGCTAATCTCCAGTTAGAAATTGTACTTTTATACAAGGATATTATCAAAACGGATGCGGGGCGAGTAAACAACACGAATGGACGCAAGCGAGAACCGTTAAGCAGATTCAAGCATTTGCGTCCATTCGTGTTGTTGGCATCATTCGCGTTCAGCGTCCGTTTCCGCAGATGGTCTCTTTACGATATCGCGCTCCAGTTAAAGGCTTTGTTGCGCATCTTGCGGAGGCGGGCGGCGAGCATGGCGTGGGCGGGTTGCTGCAGGGTGGGGTCGGCTTCAAGCAGGGTCATGGCGGCTTGACGGGCTATTTCGAGCAGGCGGCCGTCCTGAGCCAGGTCGGCTATTTTCAGTTCGAAAGGCAGGCCGCTTTGTGCGGTGCCGTCCAGGTCGCCGGGACCGCGCAGTCGCAAGTCGGCTTCGGCAATCTCAAATCCGTCGTTGGTGCGCGTCATGATGTCGATGCGGCGGCGGGTGTCGGAGGCGAGCTTGTAGCCCGTGAGCAGGATGCAGTACGACTGCTCCGCCCCGCGCCCCACGCGTCCCCGCAGCTGGTGCAGCTGGGAGAGGCCGAAGCGTTCGGCGTTCTCAATCACCATCACCGAGGCGTTGGGCACGTTGACCCCAACTTCTATCACAGTGGTGGCTACCATGATTTGCGTTTCTCCGGCGGCGAAACGTTGCATTTGCAGGTCTTTTTCGGCGGGCTTCATCTTGCCGTGCACCATGCTTATCTTGTACTGGGGGAAGGTGTCAAGCATGTACTGGTAGCCCTCTTCCAGGTTGCGCAGATCCATCTTTTCCGACTCTTGAATAAGGGGATAGACGATGTACACCTGCCTTCCCGCCTCGATTTGCTTGGCCAGGAAGCCGTTGAGGGCCTGCCGCTTGTTTTCGAAGTAGTGGTAGGTATGCACCGGCTTGCGCCCGGGCGGCAACTCATCGATGACGGACACGCTCAGGTCGCCGTACAGCGTCATGGCCAGCGTGCGGGGAATAGGGGTGGCCGTCATCACCAGCACGTGGGGTGGGGTGTCGTTCTTCTTCCACAGGCGGGCGCGTTGTTCTACACCGAAGCGGTGCTGCTCGTCCACGATGATGAGCCCCAAGTTGTGGAACTGCACCGTGTCCTCAATCAAGGCGTGCGTGCCGATAAGAATGTGAAGTTCGCCGTTGCGCAGTTGCTCGTGCAGCACTTCGCGCTCCTTGGGGCGGGTAGAGCCTTTAAGCAGGGCGATGCGTACGCCCAAGCCGTCCGTCATGCGGCTGAGGCTTTCGTAGTGTTGTGTGGCGAGTATCTCGGTGGGTGCCATCATGGCCGCCTGGTAACCGTTGTCCACCGCCATGAGCATGGCCATGAGGGCCACGAGGGTCTTGCCGCTGCCCACGTCGCCTTGTAGCAGACGGTTCATCTGCCGTCCGCTGTCCACATCGGCGCGTATCTCGCGTAACACCCGCTTCTGCGCCCCGGTGAGTTCGAAGGGGAGGTATTCCTTATAAAACGTGTTGAAATAGTGCCCGATGTGGGCGAATACGAAGCCCCGCACGTGGCGGTTGCGCCAGGAGGTCTGCTGCAGGATGTCGAGCTGGATGTAAAACAGTTCCTCGAATTTCATGCGCTGGCGGGCGGCGTTGAGCACCTGGGCATTGGGCGGGAAGTGTACGTGCTGAAGCGCGTCCTTCAGCCCCGGCAGGGCGTATTGCGCAAGCAGGTCGGTGGGCAGGGTCTCGGGCCAGTCGCTGCGGGGCACTGCTTGTAAGGCGTTGAAGATGATTTTCTGCAATGCCTTGGAGTTGAGGTAGGCATTCTTCATCTTTTCGGTGGTGTTGTAGAAAGGCTGCAACCCCGCCGAACCGGACGAGGCAAACGTGGCGGCCTCCTCCACCTCGGGGTGCACGATGTTGTAATACCCGTTGAAGCGGGAGGGCTTGCCGAACACCACGTACTCCGTGCCGGTGCGCAGCTTGTCCTCTATGTAGCGCAGCCCCTTGAACCACACCAGCTCGATGCTGCTGTGGCCGTCGGTGAAGGTGGCGGTGAGTCGTTGGTTGCGTCCCTCGCCCTGCTTGTTGAAGCGCAGGATGCGCCCCCGCACCTGGATGTGCGGCATGTCCGGCGTGATTTCGTGCAGGTAGTAGAAGCGGCTGCGATCCACGTACTTGTAGGGAAAATGGCGCAGCAGGTCGTCCACCGTGCGGATGCCCAGTTCCTGCCCCAGCAGCGCGGCACGCTTCGGACCCACGCCGGGGATGTAGGTGATGTCTTGCTGCGAATAGTCCATTTTCGCTTTTTCCGAATTGCAAATGTACGGAAAATCGGCCTCAAAGCAATCAAGTCTACTTGAAATTAAATGCCCCAAGCTTCTTTTTTCAGCAAAAAAACGGGGCAACATGATGTGGCAAAAAAAATTTTGCTATAACTTTGCCCCCGCAAAGACGAAACGTTATGTACACAACCCTTTGCTCCTACGACAGCAACGCCCTCCTCATCCTCTTCCGGGAGTTGAAGATAGCGGGCGATGGCGACAATGCCTCCGGGCACGCCGCCCGCCGGTTGCCCGCCAATGTCTTGCCTGTCTCCGGGGCTTCCCGCCCCACCTGTCACCGACCGTCTGATACCCGCACTGCGCACACATGCCCTGCCACCCCCGGCATTCCCCCGTTTCCCCACCCATCTACCCCATTGCCCGGCAGCGCACCCCACATTTCCAACCACACATATCATCATATGTCGACAACCATCCGCTTTACCAAGATGCAAGGCATCGGGAACGACTACATCTACGTAGACACCGCCCGCTACCCCATCGACAACCCCGCCCAAACGGCCATCGCCTGGAGCCGCCCGCACACCGGCATCGGAGCCGACGGGCTGGTACTCATCGGCCCGTCGGACAAAGCCGACTTCAGCATGCGCATATTCAATGCTGACGGCTCGGAGGCACGCATGTGCGGCAACGCCTCACGCTGCGTGGGCAAATATGTATTTGAAAAAGGACTGACCCGCAAGACGGACCTCACGCTGGAAACCCTCTCGGGCATCAAACGCCTGCACCTGCACACCCGTGCCGCTTGCGGCCAGGAAGTGGTGGAACAAGTGACGGTGGACATGGGCGTTCCCCGCCTGCTGCACGAAAGCCTGACCTTGGAGGCCAACGGCAAGCAGTTCACAGGCACCGCCGTGGATATGGGCAACCCGCATTTCGTGGTATTCGCGGACGACCTGGACTCCATCGACCTGGCGAAGGACGGACGGGCATTGGAACACCACCCGGCTTTCCCCGACCGCAGCAACATCGAGTTCGTGCACGTCGCCAACCGCCACGAGGCGGAAATGCACGTGTGGGAACGCGGCTCGGGCATCACGCAAGCCTGCGGCACGGGAGCCTGTGCCTCGCAGGTGGCCACCTTCCACGCCGGACTGACCGGCCGCGAAGCCACTGTGCACATGCCCGGCGGCGACCTCACCATCCGCCTGGACGAGTCCACCGGACACGTGCTCATGACCGGCGGAGCCGAAACCGTGTTCGAAGGGGAGATACAACCCCCAACCCCCTAAAGGGGGCTTTTGAAGGGCGCAACTTACGGAACACAAAACTTATAGACAACATAATAAAACAACCCCTTGACTCAAAGCCCCCCTTCAGGGGGTTGGGGGTCGTACAAGCAACATCCACCTATGGCTTTAGTCAATCCCCATTTCTTGCAGCTGCCGAACCATTACCTCTTTTCCGAGATAGCGGAAAGAGTGGGCCGCTACCGCCAACGGCATCCCGACGCGGACATCATCAGCCTGGGCATCGGCGACGTGACACAACCCCTGGCACCGGCCGTGGTGCAAGCCATGCACCGTGCCGTGGACGAACTGGCCTCGGCCTCCACCTTCCACGGCTACGGGCCGGAACAGGGCTATGCGTCCCTGCGGGAGGCCATCGTGCAGCACGACTACGCCGCACGGGGCATCGACCTGTCGCCCGACGAGGTGTTCGTCAACGACGGGGCCAAAAGCGACTGCGGCAACATCGGCGAACTGCTCCATACGGACAACCGCGTGGCCGTGACCGACCCGGTGTACCCGGTGTACGTGGATGCCAACGTCATGGGCGGGCGGGCAGGCAGCCTGCACGACGGCAAGTGGAACGAACTGACCTACCTGCCCTGCACCGAAGCCAACCACTTCGTGCCGCAACTGCCCGCACAACCGGTGGACATCGTTTACCTGTGCTACCCCAACAACCCCACCGGCACCACGCTCACCCGGGCGCAGCTGCAACGGTGGGTGGATTACGCCCGCCGGCACCGCACGCTCATCGTGTACGACTCGGCCTACGAGGCCTACATACAGGATACGCGCATTCCCCACTCCATTTATGAAATGGAAGGGGCGCGGGAAGTGGCCATCGAAATGCGCAGTTTCTCCAAGACGGCGGGCTTCACCGGCGTGAGGTGCGGCTACACGGTCGTGCCCAAGGCCCTGAAGGCTTACACGACCGACGGCAAGCCCGCCTCGCTGAACCAACTGTGGCACAGGCGGCAAAGCACCAAATTCAACGGGGCCAGCTACGTCTCCCAGCGGGGAGCCGAGGCCGTGTACAGTGCCGAGGGGCAGGAACAGGTGCGGCGCACCATCGCCTACTACATGGAGAATGCCCGCCTCATCAAGCAAGGGCTGACGACCATGGGGCTGACCGTATACGGCGGCGACAACGCCCCCTACCTGTGGGTAAAAACGCCGGACGGGAAAACCTCCTGGCAATTCTTCGACCACCTGCTCCACCAATCGCACGTGGTGTGCACGCCGGGGAGCGGCTTCGGCCCCAGCGGCGAAGGCTTCATGCGCCTCACCGCCTTTGCCGACCGCAACCGCACGCTGCAAGCCTTGGAAAGGATTGCAGGGACAAGAGGCAAGAGGTAGAAAGTAGAAAGGTTAAAAGTTGGTGAGGGAGTAAAGACAAATACAAGGCCAACGGCCTTGCAGCTCTCAGCGTAGGGCAACGCCCTACGGACAAGGGAGAAAACCCATCCACGCTGAGAAAGCCGTCTGGAATACGATAATCACTAATCACTAATCACTAATCACTAAACACTAAACACTAAACATTAATCACTAATCACTAATCATTAATCGTTAATCGTTAATCCCTAATCGTTATATAATATGTCCTCTTTGAGATTTAACGTGGTTGAGGATGCTTTCAAGAAGAAAGCAGCAACCGTGGCCGCCCCCGCCGAAAGGCCGGACAAGTATTTCGGCAAATACGTGTTCAACCGGGAGAAAATGCTCGAGTTCCTCCCGCAAGCAGTGTACAGCAAGCTGACCGATGCCATCGACCATGGCACGCCGCTAAGCCGCGATGTGGCCGACCAGGTAGCGGCAGGCATGAAGCAATGGGCCTTGTCGCTGGGCGTGACCCACTACACCCACTGGTTCCAGCCGCTCACCGAAGGGACGGCCGAAAAGCACGACTCCTTCATCGAGCCGGACGGCAAAGGCGGCATGATTGAAGAGTTTTCGGGCAAGCTGCTCGTGCAACAGGAGCCTGACGCCTCCAGCTTCCCCAACGGGGGCATCCGCAACACCTTCGAGGCGCGCGGCTACAGCGCGTGGGATCCCTCGTCGCCCGTCTTCGTGGTGGACGACACCCTGTGCATCCCCACCGTGTTCATAGCCTACACGGGCGAGTCGCTCGACTACAAAGCTCCCCTGCTGCGGGCACTGCGGGCGGTGGACAAGGCCGCCGTGGACGTGTGCCACTACTTCAACCCCGAAGTGAAAAAGGTGGTGGCCTACCTCGGCTGGGAACAGGAATATTTCCTCGTGGACGAAGGCCTGTATGCCGCCCGTCCCGACCTGCTGCTCACCGGACGCACGCTCATGGGGCACGAAGCCTCCAAGAACCAGCAGCTGGAAGACCACTACTTCGGTGCCATCCCCCAACGGGTCATGGCCTTCATGAAAGACCTCGAAATACAAGCCCTGCAACTGGGTGTTCCCGTCAAGACGCGCCACAACGAGGTTGCCCCCAACCAGTTCGAGCTGGCTCCCATCTTCGAGGAATGCAACCTGGCCGTGGACCACAACATGCTCATCATGGCACTCATGCGCAACGTGGCCCGCAACCACGGCTTCCGCGTGCTGCTGCATGAAAAGCCTTTCAAGGGAGTAAACGGCTCGGGCAAGCACAACAACTGGTCGCTCGGCACGGACACCGGCATCCTGCTCATGGCTCCCGGCAAGACGGCCACCGACAACCTCCGTTTCATCACCTTCATCGTGAACACCTTGATGGCCGTGTATCACCACGACGGGTTGCTCAAGGCTTCCATCATGAGCGCGACCAATGCCCACCGCCTCGGTGCCAACGAAGCACCCCCGGCCATCATCTCCTCCTTCCTCGGCAAGACCCTCACCGGGGTGCTCGAACACCTGGAGACCAGCCGCCTGGAGGATCTCGTGTCGCTGGGACAGAAGTCGGAACTGAAGCTCGACATTCCCCAGATACCCGAACTGCTGATTGACAACACCGACCGCAACCGCACCTCGCCCTTCGCCTTCACGGGCAACCGCTTCGAGTTCCGCGCCGTGGGGTCGGAAGCCAACTGCGCCGGTGCCATGATAGCGCTCAACGCCGCCGTGGCACACCAGCTCACGCTGTTCAAGCAGGAAGTCGACGGCCTCATCGCCGCGGGCGAGGAAAAGAACACGGCCATACTCACCGTGGTGCGCCGCTACATCAAGGAATGCAAGCCCATCTGCTTTGATGGCAACGGCTATTCCGAAGAGTGGAAGCAAATGGCACGCGAGCGCGGGCTGGACTGCGAGACCAGCTGCCCGCTGATATTCGACAACTACCTGACCGAAGGGAGCGTGGCCATGTTCGAGGCCACCGGCGTGATGACCCGCAAGGAACTGGCCGCCCGCAACGAGGTGAAGTGGGAAATGTACACCAAGAAAATCCAGATAGAGGCCCGCGTGCTGGGCGACCTGGCCATGAACCACATCATACCCGTGGCCACCAAGTACCAGACGGAATTGATAGACAACGTGTACAAGATGCAATCCATCTTCCCCGCCGAAAAGGCCGCACACATGTCGGCACGCAACCTGGAACTCATCGAGCAGATAGCCAACCACACCAGCTTCATCAAGGAGCACGTCGATGCGATGGTCGAAGCCCGCAAGGTGGCCAACCGCGAGCTGTCCGAACGCAAGAAAGCCATTGCCTACCACGACAACATCGCCCCCATGCTGGAGGAAATCCGCTACCACATCGACAAGCTGGAGCTGATAGTGGACGACCGCATGTGGACGCTGCCCAAGTACCGCGAACTGCTCTTCGTGCGATAAATAAGTCAGCACGTGGATAAAACAAAAAGGCACACGCTTACCCCGTGTGCCTTTTGTTTTGCGCGTATGCTTGTGTCATTCGTGCCCAATGGTGCGCACCCGCACCAGCTGGCCGCGCTTCACCATTTCGCGCAGGTAGTCTTCCGGGTAGGGCGGGCGCACCGTGCCTTTGGGCAGGCCGGTGGCCGTGGTGACAAACCGGCCGTCCTTCACCGCCTTCACCGCCCCGTCGATGTAGCGCACCAGCAGGAACTCGCCCAGCTGCTTCCACGCATCGGTCGAGGCCTGCGCCTGCGCCACGCTGAAGTCGGTGAGCAACGCCCGCGCCTCAGCTTCGGGCAGGCCGGCCGCCAGGCTGTCCACGGCAGGCACCAAGGTGTTGAAGTACGTTTCCCATTCGCCCTGCACCCGCTTGATGTCCGGCAGCATGTGCTCATACCGCCCGTAGGCGAAGTTGGCCACCGCATTGTACGTCCAGAAGGCCGACGTGGGCGAGTACTCCAGCAGGCTGCCGTTGCCCACGCGGTAACATGCCGGCACGTCCTGGATGCCGCAATACATCGGCACGTAGAGCGACGTGGCCGCATCGTCCACCCCGAACCACAAGATGCCGCCCACCGCATCGGGCAACCAGCCGCGCATCTGCGCCACGAAGCTGAAGCCCGTCTGCTGCGTGGCCACGGGCCGTTCGATGGAATACTCCACGCTGTCCACCATGAACGACAGCGGCCCGAAGCGCAGCTTGGTGTGGAACGGCCCCGAAAGCTCGTTGGCCGGCACGTCGAACGGCGTGCCCTCGTACTGGTCGCGCATGAACCCCTTCATGTCCTGCGCGCTGATCTTGCGATCCGGCTTTATCCACAGCGGCATGCGTTCCCGGCTGTCGCCCACCACGTAGGAAGCGAAGCGGTCCATGCCCGGGTCGAGCTTGCGGAAGAACGTCCACACCCGCGCCTCGCACCAGAAGAGTCCGCCGAAATCAAGCGGCGCATACGTGTCCGAAAAGCTGAAATCCTTGTCTTTCCCTTTGTAATACCCCATCTCGCGGGCAAACGAAATCACGTCGGGCGAATAGAGGCAATTCTCCGGGTCGTCCTTCGGGAAGGTCGTGATGCGCGCCTGGTTGGCATGCGCCGACACGCAGTCGTCCGGCAGGCGGCGGGCCACCCACACCGCCCCTTTGCGCCCGGGGCCTTTGCCTATCAGTTCCATAATCCACACCTCATCCGGATCGGCAATGGAAAACGACTCCCCGCTGCTGTAATACCCGTACTCCTGCACCAGCGCATCCATCGTGCGGATAGCCTCGCGGGCCGTACGGGCACGCTGCAAGGTGACGTATATCAGGCTGCCGTAGTCCATGATGCCGGTGGTGTCCACCAGCTCGGGCCTCCCGCCGAAGGTGGTCTCGCCAATGCACAGCTGGTGCTCGTTCATGTTGCCGATGACGGAATACGTGCGCTCCGCCTGGGTTATCTGCCCCAGGTATTCGCCCGTGTCCCATTCATGAATGTCGAGCATCGTGCCGGGCGGATAAGTGGCCGCCGGATAATGATACAACGCGCCATACAGCGAATACGAGTCCGCCGCATACGTCACCAACGTGGAGCCGTCCACCGTGGCCCCCTTCCCCGCCAGGAAGTTCGTGCAAGCCCATCCGGTCTTCGCGGCCAGCAAAAATGCTCCCACGAGCATGAGTCTTTTTACCATAAACAAGAAAGTTGATAATTGAAAATTGAAAACGCCACCCCCGCAAACAGGCGGCAGCGGATGATGGGCAAAGGTACAATATTCAAGGAAAAGACACAACTGGATTTACTCATACCAGCATGGAAATGCTTTGTTCGACAACAGGCAGCATAAACTTTGCGGATAAAGGAATTTGTTTCCCCGAAAAGGGGAGGGCTGTTAAGTTATCTCCTAAGGTATACAGGATGGACACATAGTACAGATAGCTATTTCTTCATCCATTAGCTTGACAGAAAGTGCACATAACCTGTCCCGCCACAACGTGTCGGGACTTAGGTCGGAACAGCTCTATGCGCTCTCCTCAAAGTCATACAGAATAAAAAAAACTCTGTACCATCATGTGTTTATATTTTATAAGGCTGTCATGCCTTGAGAACCTAACAGTTCTACCCGTAGGGGGGGAGGGAGTATGACCGGCAAATGAACCATCCACAGGAAAATTACAGACAATTATTTATATAATATTAACATATAACAGTGCCACTGTTTGCAAATATCATCTTTTTCTTGTAACTTTGCTTCTGCAAAGCAAGAAGCGAAGTGTATTTCCCGCACTACGGCAACCCACCTGCCTTATCACCACCGCCACTCTCCCTTTCCCTTTATAAGCCTCCCACCAACCTCCACGGAAACTTGTAACCCCCAATCCCCTAAAGGGGGCTTTACCTTTTGCCCTAAAGGGGGCTTTACCTTTTGCCCAAAGGGGGCTTTACCTTTTGCCCAAAGGGGGCTTTACCTTTTGCCCAAAGGGGGCTTTACCTTTTGCCCAAAGGGGTACGGACCTTTTGCCCAAAGGGGTGCGGACCTTTTGACTAAAAGGGTCATACCCTTTTGCCCAAAGGGGTCATACCCTTTATACCATCTGCTTACATGGAGGATAATAATCAACGCATTAGGGCATTCCGCATCCGCCGGGCATACCATGTCCGGGAGGCCGTCCGCCCTTGCAAGTATCGTGCCAAAAGAAAGAAGCAACGGGAAGGCGGGTTAAATATATTTAAAATACGCCACAACCCTTGAAAAGAAATAAAACAAGAACACGCATAGGGGGCTGTAGAGACAAGGCAGGCCTTGTCTCTACAACACGATGGCAAGGTCAACACATCCAAGGCCAAAGGCCTTGCGGCATCCAGCGTAGGGCAACGCCCTACGGAAAGGGATGCAGTCTACATGCGGTGCCAGGAGACAAGGCAGGCCTTGTCTCTGCTAAAACACATAGTCCACCTCACCATGAATGGCAGCAATACTGCTTCGGCAGCATCCTATAACGACATATACCCAAAGCAAAGGGGGCTTGACAAGAGAATCCACATTGTTTTCAACACACTGTATGCCCTTTGAAGCGCCCTCCAAAGTTTATAGGCGAGGAAGAGCCATCCAAAATGTGCGCATAGGTTGGAAAACCTCTGCTCACGTTCCGGAAAACCTCCCCGCACAAACGGGCAAACATCCGGGCAGGAAATGGCCGCCATCACATCTTCCATTCGTTATAAAACCTTTTCACATGCACGCATTTCCGGCAAAAACACTATCTTTGTCCGGTTTTTTGGCCACACCTCTCATTAAAAAACAAGATAACGAGCATATTCATATGGGATTTAACGACGTATTGAAAAAGCTGTTCGGCAACAAAGCACAGCGCGACCTGAAAGAGATTGAACCGTATGTGGAACGCATCAAACAGGCATACGAACAAATAGAAAAACTGAGCAACGACGAACTGCGCGGACGCACGGAAAGCATCAAGCAGCGCATACAGGACTACGTGCAACCCGAACGCGACCGCATAGCCGAACTCAAAGCTCGGATAGAAACCACCGAAATCAACCAGCGCGAGAAGATATACGACGAGGTGGACAAACTGGAGAAGGAAATCACCGACAAATACGAAAAGGCACTGGACGAGGTGCTGCCCGAAGCCTTCGCCATCATGAAGGACACGGCACGCCGCTTCGCCCAGAACGATGAAGTGGTGGTGACGGCCAACGACTTCGACCGCAGCCTGGCCGCCCGGCACGACTTCGTGTACATCGAGGACGACAAGGCGCACTACAAGAACGAATGGGTGGCCGGAGGCAACATGCACAAGTGGGACATGGTGCACTACGACGTGCAGCTCATCGGCGGCGTGGTGCTGCACAAAGGCAAGATTGCCGAAATGGCCACCGGCGAAGGGAAAACCCTCGTGGCCACCCTGCCCGTATTCCTCAACGCCTTGACCCGCAACGGCGTTCATGTGGTTACGGTGAACGACTATCTGGCCAAGCGCGACTCCGAATGGATGGGGCCGCTCTACATGTTCCACGGCCTAAGCGTGGATTGCATCGACAAGCACCGCCCCAACTCCGAAGAACGCCGCCAGGCCTACCTGGCTGACATCACCTTCGGCACGAACAACGAGTTCGGCTTCGACTACCTGCGCGACAACATGGCTACCAGCCCGCTCGACCTCGTGCAACGGTCGCACAACTACGCTATCGTGGACGAAGTGGACTCCGTGCTCATCGACGATGCCCGCACGCCGCTCATCATCTCCGGCCCCGTGCCCAAGGGCGACGACCAGTTATTCGAGGAACTCTGCCCCCGCGTGGAACGCCTGGTCAACCTCCAGAAAAAGCTCACCACCGAATACCTCGCCGAAGCCCGCAACAAGCTGAAGTCCGATGACGAAAAAGTGCGCGAGGAAGGTGCCCTGGCCCTATTCCGCTCCTACAAGGGGATGCCCAAGAACACCGCCCTCATCAAGTACCTCAGCGAGCAAGGCAACAAGCAAATCCTGCTGAAGACCGAGGAGTTCTACATGCAGGAAAACAACCGCAACATGCACATCGCCACCGACCCGCTCTACTTCGTCATTGACGAGAAGAACAAGTCCATCGAGTTGACCGACAAGGGCATCGATGCGCTCACCGCCAGTTCGGAAGACGCGGAATTCTTCGTCCTCCCCGACGTAGGCAGCGAGATAGCCGAATTGGAAAAGCAGCCCCTCTCCGCCGAAGAAAAGCAGGCGAAGAAGGACGAAGTGATGCAGAATTACGCCGTGAAGTCCGAGCGCGTCCACACGGTGAACCAGCTGCTGAAGGCTTACACGCTGTTTGAGAAAGACATAGAATATGTGGTGTTGGACAACAAGGTGAAGATTGTCGACGAGCAGACGGGCCGCATCATGGAAGGCCGCCGCTACTCCGACGGGCTGCACCAGGCCATTGAAGCCAAGGAACGGGTCAAGGTGGAAGCTGCCACGCAGACCTTCGCCACCATCACGTTGCAGAACTACTTCCGCATGTACCACAAACTGGCGGGTATGACCGGTACCGCCGAGACGGAAGCGGGCGAGTTCTGGGACATCTACAAACTCGACGTGGTAGTCATCCCGACCAATCGTCCCATTGCCCGTATCGACATGGACGACCGCGTGTACAAGACGAAGCGCGAAAAATACACCGCCGTCATTGAGGAAATCGTCCGGCTGGTAGAGAGCGGCCGCCCCGTGCTGGTGGGTACCACTTCGGTGGAAATATCCGAGTTGCTCAGCCGCATGCTTACCGGTCGCAAGATAAAGCACAATGTATTGAATGCCAAGCTGCACCAACGCGAAGCCGACATTGTGGCCGAAGCTGGGCAGCGCAGTACGGTAACCATTGCCACCAACATGGCGGGTCGTGGTACCGACATCAAGCTCAGCCCCGAAGTGAAGGCCGCGGGCGGTCTCGCCATCATCGGCACGGAACGGCACGAAAGCCGCCGGGTCGACCGCCAGTTGCGCGGTCGTGCGGGCCGCCAGGGCGACCCCGGTTCGTCCGTATTCTACGTGTCGCTCGAAGACGACCTCATGCGCCTCTTCGGCTCGGAACGCATATCGGGCATCATGGACAAGTTCGGCTTCGAAGAAGGCGAAATGATCGAGCACCCCATGATATCCAAGTCCATCGAGCGCGCCCAGAAGAAAGTGGAAGAAAACAACTTCGGCATCCGCAAACGCCTGCTCGAATACGACGATGTGATGAACTCACAGCGCGAGGTCATTTACTCCAAACGCCGCCACGCCCTCATGGGCGAACGCATCGGCGTGGACATCACCAATATGATATACGACACCGCCGAAAGCCTCACCGACAGCGTAGGCGACGACTACCTCTCCCTGCAAGAAGAACTGCTCAAGACCTTCGCCATGGACGTGCCGTTCAGCGAGGCCGAGCTCCGCTCCATGAGAGGCAAGGAAGTCAGCGACAAGATAGCCGAGGCCGCCATCGAGAACTTCAAGCGGCGCATGGACAAGCTGGCCGCCGTGGCCAATCCCGTGATCAAGCAGGTATACGAAACGCGCGGCAGCCAGTATGAGAACATCCTCATCCCCATCACCGACGGCAAGCGCATGTACAACGTGGCCGTGCGGCTGGAAGACGCCTACAAGACCGAGTCCAAGGAAATCGTCAAGGTGTTCGAAAAGCAGACCCTCCTCTACGTCATCGACGAAGAATGGAAGGAGCACCTGCGCCAGCTCGACGAACTGCGCAACTCCGTGCAAAACGCCAGCTACGAGCAGAAGGACCCCTTGCTCATCTACAAAATCGAGTCGTTCGGCCTCTTCAAGCAAATGCTTGAGACGTTGAACCGCAAGGCTCTGTCCATCCTCATGCGTGGACAAATCCCGGTGCGCGAGCCCGACCATGTGCGCGAAGCCCAGCAGGAACGCCGCCAGGACTACAGCCGCTACCGCACGCAGAAGGACGACTCCGGCAACGGCGCACCCGCCAACGACCCCACCAAGCAGGACACCCGCGAGCCGCGCCGCCACGAGCCCATCGTGCGGCAGGAAAAGAAAGTGGGACGCAACGACCCCTGTCCCTGCGGCAGCGGCAAAAAATACAAGAACTGCCACGGCAAGGGACTGTAAAAGCATTTATTATTGGACGATTTACCATTTACTATTAGACGATTTACTATTCGTCCGGGAGAGGGGGATAGGATAGTATAAATGGTAAATCGTCCGATAGTAAATAGTAAATCGTCCAATGGTAAATCGTCCAATGGTAAATCGTCCAATGGTAAATCGTCCAATGGTAAATCGTCCAATGGTAAATCGTAAATCGTCCAATAGCAAATAAACCGATGCTACACTACATCACCTGGAACGTCGATCCCGTGCTGTTCAACCTTGGCCCGCTGTCCGTGCGCTGGTACGGACTGCTGTGGGCCATTGCCATCCTCACGGCTTGGGAAATAGTCAAGAAGATATACAAGCACGAGCATCGCCCCGACAACTGGGCCGACAAGCTCTTCATCTACGGCACCGTGGGGCTGATTGTAGGCGCACGCCTCGGCCACTGCCTCTTCTATGAATGGCACCTGCTCGACGAGCCGGTCACCCTGCTCGGCATCACTTTCCGCTACGGCAACCCCTACCTCAGCCACCCTTGGAAGCTGCTCGCCATCTGGCAGGGCGGTCTCGCCAGCCACGGCGGAGCCATCGGGCTGCTTATCGCCATGTGGCTGTACAACAAGAAAGTGACCCACACCGGCTACCTCTACATACTCGACCGCCTGGTCATCGGCGTGGCCATCGGCGGCGCATGCATCCGGTTGGGCAACCTGATGAACTCCGAGATATACGGCGGCCCCACCACCCTGCCCTGGGGCTTCAACTTCGTGCGCGACTACATGTGGCACGTGCCGCTCGACCAGGGAGGCGCGGGCGAATTGCCCTGCCACCCCACGCAGATATACGAGATGATCTATTGCATCGTCACCTTCATCATCATCTGGCGCATGTATTGGAAGACCGATGCCGCCAAACGCCCCGGACTCATCTTCGGCGTATTCCTGCTCGGCATCTTCGGCACCCGCTTCCTGCTTGAATTCATCAAGTGGGACCAGGAGGCTTTCGAGGCCGGCATGTGGCTCAACATGGGTCAGCTGCTCAGCGTGCCCTTCATCGTGTGGGGCGTGTGGCTAATCGTAAAAGCCAGGAAAAAGCCCCTGCCAACCACCCCCCAGCCTCCACGGAACGGGCGACACTCCTGACACCCCATCCATAGCCCATCGATCTCACGCCCCCATATTTATCCCCAATAAAAACCCCTCCCCGGCAGGCAGTCCGCCTATCCCCGGGGGAGGGGTTATACATACTTGCCCAAGAGCCTGCACAACCCTTGGAAACTTGTCCCGATGCAACCGGGAAGAAAGGGTTCCCCAACCTCCTAAAGGGGGCTTTACCTGTTGCCCAAAGGGGTTCCGGCCTTTTGCCTGAAAGGGGGCTTGACCTTTTGCCTGAAAGGGGTCGCACCCTTTTGCCTAAAGGGGTCGTACCCTTTTGCCCAAAGGGGTCGTACCCTTTTGCCCAAAGGGGTCGCACCCTTTTGCCCAAGGGGTTCGTACCCTTTTGCCTAAGGGGTTCGTACCCTTTTGCCTATATCAACGGGAGGCTTGCCACAGGGGGGGGCATGAAAAGATAACGTGGAAAGCCCTGCACGCCTATCGCCCGGGCATCGCCAGTGTGCACAGCAGGGGATAGTGGTCGGAGTAAGGCACGCGGTCGCGCACCAGTCGCAGGGGGGTGAACGCACTATCGCACAGCACGTAGTCGATGCGGAAACGCATCCAGTCGTCGTGGAAGGTGAAGCCCATGCCGAAGCCCGTGGCTTCGAAGGCATCTTGCAGGCCGCCCCGCACCCGCGTATAGGCATAGGAAAGGGGCACATCATTGAAGTCGCCACACACCACCACAGGGTAGGGCGAGCCGTCCACCTCCTCGGCCACGCGGTCGGCCTGCACCGCCCGCGTGCGGTAGGCCGTGGCGAGCTTGCGCGAGAGGTGCGCCGTCACGTCCGTCAGGTGTTCCGTGTCGAAGTTGCGCCGCAGCTCGGCAGGCATCGCCTTATCCTTCTCGGTCAGGCGGTTGGATTCCAAGTGGCAGTTGATGACCCGCACCGTGTCGTCCCCCACGGCGATGTCGGTTCGGATGGCCTCGTTGTAGCGCGAGGGAAAGTCCACCGTGGCGCGACGCACGATGGGGTATTTCGAGAAAGTGGCGATGCCCATCCGCCGTCCTCCCCGGTCGCTCTTGTAGTAGATGTGGCGGTAGGGGTAGGCGGACAGGGCGCGGCGCACATCGGCCTCGGTCAGGCGACCCCGCGCCACGCCGAACTCCTGGAGGCACACCACGTCGGCACCGCTCCCGGCCACGTAGCGCAACACGGGATTGGGCTTCCCGGCAGTGTGCGGCTGCATGCCGCCCAGCATCCAAGTATTGTACGTAAGCAGGCGCAAGGTGCTGGTGGTGTCGGCCTCCATCTCGGCACGGACGCTGAAGTTCAAGGGGAAACACGTGCGCACCTTCGGCCACGACAAGGCGATGAGCGCGAGCGACAGCAGGGCGTACCACCGCTTGAGTGACACCCACAGCAACACGAAGCATACGTTGGCCGCCAGCAGGTAGGGATAGGCCAATGCCAGGTAGACCGTGGGCAGGAAGCGCACGGGGCTGATGCCGCTGCCCGCGTAGGCGAGCAGCACCCCGGCAATACACGCCAGGTTGACAAGCAGCAATATGGTCCGGATGAATTTCCGCATGAAATCACTAATCGCTTACCGCCGCCCTTGGTCGAACAGGCGGCGTTTCTCCTCCGCGCTCAGGCTGTCGTAGCCCGATTGCTTGATCTTGTCCAGGATGCGGTCGATTTCCGCCATGCGGCGGGCTTTGT
>CALUML010000034.1 GCA_944321745.1 uncultured Bacteroidales bacterium | reverse complement strand
CTCACCGAAGAGGGCAGCGACCTGCTGGCGCAAATCCCCTCCACGCTCATCATCAACAAGAAGTCCACCCGCAACCGTCCCAGCCTCCTGGGCGGCTACGACGAGTTCGACGAACCGTTCTTCGGATAGCGGCAAGGGACAAGAGGCGAAAAGCAAGCAACAAGCAGAGATGTCACGCCGTGGCATCTCCTTTTTTTATCCCACAACATGAGTTCGGGATAAAAACAGCCCGCATGTTGCCAATGCCTGCCATGCCCTTTCCGAATCTCCTCCAAGCACATGCTTCCCGGTTTGTGCGCAGATATTTTCCAGTTTGCCCGTACATGTTTTCCTATTTGCCAGCATATGTTTTCCAACTTATGCGCATAAGTTTTACTGCCCACAGTTATGGGTTATACAACCCACAGTTGTGGGTCGTACAACTCACAGTTATGGGTTGTACGACCCATAACTGTGGGCAGTAGAATTTGCCCGCATAAATTGGAAAACATTCCCGCATAAATGGGAAAACATGTACTGGGAAAAAACAAAACAGGAAAAAGCGGCAGATTACAGGCCGAACCATCCAACCGCAAAGAGCGCAAAGGGAATGGAGACTGACGGCCGGTAACCGAACCGTGCCGCCTTCCATTCCCTTTGCGCTCTTCGCACTCCGTGTGGCTACATATCCCCCTTGGGGGGGCTGATTCTAAGCCCTCTTCGGGGGCTGGCCAGGAGCGTTGGGGACGCGCCCTACCATTCCTCAAAGAAGTCCTCCGCGCAGAAAGGCTCCGCCCCCAGCTGCCTGCGCAGCACGGACAGTTCCTGCTCCATGAGCCTCATGCGGCGCAGCAGGTTGTGGATGACATCGATGCCCTCAATGTTGATGCTCAGGTCGTAGTGCAGGCGGGTGAAAAGGTCCAGGTCGTGCAGTTGCGAAGCCGGGATGCAGGGCAGGTCTTCGTGCATTTCGGTGGCGATGAGTCCCTCGTCGGCCAGTTGGCGGATGAAGTCGGGCTCGGCGCAACTGTGTGCGCAATATTCGCTCAGTAATATGATGTCTTCGTTCATGATGCTGTTTTGTTAAGAGTTTGCCAATTGTCTGAACAATTCTTTTTGCCTTTCGGTGAGGTGGGCAGGCAACTTCACGTTGTAGGTCACGATGAGGTCGCCGCACTGCCCCTCCTGCTTGTACACCGGGAAGCCTTTGCCCCGCAGGCGCACCTTGGTACCGTTTTGCGTCTCGGGCGCGACTTTCAGCTTCACCTTGCCGTCGAGGGTGTCGATGGTGGCCTCGCCGCCCAGCACGGCGGTGTAGAGGTCGATGTCGGCGGTGGCGTAGAGGTCGTTGCCCCGGCGGGTGAACACGGGGTCGGGTTCTACCACGAAGGTGATGTACAGGTCGCCCGCCGGGCCGCCGTTGGCACCGGGTCCGCCCTGCCCTTTCAGCTTGATGACCTGCCCGTCGGCCATGCCGGCCGGCACGGTGATGCGGATGTTGCGCCCGTTCACGCTGAGCGTCTGCTTGTGGGTGCGGGCCGCGTCGCGCAGGCTCAGGTGCAGCTCGGCGGTGTAGTCGCTGCCCTTGTACCCGGCGGAGCGTCGGCTGCTGCGGGCGTGGCCGCCGAAGAGGTTTTCGAAGAAATCCGAGAAGCCGCCCGCGCCGAAGTCCCCGTCCGTACCGAAGTCGTACCGGTAGCTGCCGCCGCCGAAGTCCGCCCCGGAGGCGAAGCCGCCGTTCTGAGCCTGCCGCTGCCGTGCCTGTTCGTATTCCTCGGCGTGTTGCCAGTTCTCGCCGTAAGCGTCATACTTTTTCCGCTTTTCGGGATCGCTCAGCACCTCGTTCGCCTCGTTGATTTGCTGGAACTTGGCGTGGGCTTCGGGGTCGTTCGGGTTGACATCCGGGTGGTATTTGCGTGCCAGCCTGCGGTACGCCTTCTTGATGTCGTCCGCCGAGGCGTTCTTGTCCAGCCCCAGGATGCTGTAATAATCAATGAATGCCATGTTTCTTTTCCCTTTCGTTAGTGTGGAACAAAATTACACAATCTTTCCGTGCGTTGTGCACGAAAGGGGACATGTTTTAATTTCTTTTTTCTGTGTATGCTCCGGACGAAACGTCGGAAAGCCGCGCACGGATAAGCGGAAAGGCCTTATGCCGGCGCAACGCCATGCTTCTGTCAGCCCCGAGTGACGGAGGCCGGGCGGATACAAGAAACGGGAAACCCTCCTGTTGGGGGCTTCCCGTTTTCTTGTATCCTTTGCCTCGTTTTTTACGACAAGCGGGCAAACAAGTCACCTTCTACATCGAACAATTCGATTTTCCCTTCGCGAGCCAACCAGCCCAGCGCCATGTTCAAATCTTTTTCATTCAACTTGGTCGCTTTCTTAACGGCTTTCAAGCTGGCTTCGCCTTTTTCCAACGCCTTCCATACGAGTCCGGCATTAGTTCCGATTTTTTCGATAAGCATGATGTTGTAATTTGATTTCGGGGCAAAAGTAGTAAAAATATGTTATATAGCACATTTTTGCTGTTTTTTTCTTGTGCTTTTATGTAAAAATCCGATGGAGAAGCATGAAACATGGGACAAAACAGGCCACAGATGAAAAAAAAGAAGACACTGAAGTGATGAATGGCATTCTCAAGATAACGATATGCACTCCGCGAAATGTCGCGACTTCTCCGTGTGCCCCCTTAGAACGGGAAGATGCATGAAACCAACACAGGACGGATGCCGACATCACCGCTCACGGGGAGTTTTATTGGTCGGCGGCAGGCTGCGACTCCACAAGGGTTTGGAGAAAGCGCGGGTCGTCTTTTATCTGCTTGTAGGCTATCTCGGCCGCCCGCTGCTGCGACTCTTTCTTGCTGCTGCCGGTGGCTTGGCTGATGATGTGCCCTTGTATTTTCAGGCAGGTGTGGAAGGTGTGCCTGTTGCGTTGCACGGTCTCCTTCACCAGATCGAATTCCGGCTCGATGTGCCGCTTGTGGCACCATTCCAGCAGGCGCGACTTGTAGTTGATTTCCTTTTGCAGGATGTCGTTCCAGTCCAGGATGTGCCGGAAGAGCCGCTCCTCGACGAAGATCTTGCACTTGCGGTAGCCCTGATCCAGGTAAATGGCCCCGAAGAGTGCCTCCAAGGCGTTACCGTAGATGTTGCTGTTGGCGTGCAGGTTGACGTAGCGCGAGGCAATGATGGCTTTATCCAGTCCGATTTCCATGGCGATGTGGTTGAGCGACTCGCGGCTCACGATTTTCGAGCGCAGGTTGGTGAGGAAGCCCTCGCGCTCGTTCTGGAAACGGTTGTAGAGGATGTCGGTGATGACGGAATTGAGGATGGCATCGCCCAGGAACTCCAGCCGCTCGTTGCACAAATTGCGCCCGTCCTGCGTGTGGATGGGCACCGACTTGTGGTGCAGTGCCAGCTGGTAGTAGCGGATGTCGTCGGGGTAGAAGCCAAGCAGGTTATAAAAAAACAAATAAGGCTCCTTCTTCCGGTTGAAGAGAAGCCTTATTGGTCGAGTAATGCTTTTTGACACGAGAACGATGCTTTTACCGGTTCAAGCCGCCCGGCATGTGAATCATTATTTCACAAACTTCTTGAAAATGGCACTTGCGTTGTGTCCGCCAAAGCCGAACGTGTTCGACAGGGCAGCGTTCACTTCACGCTTCTGGGCCTGGTTGAACGTGAAGTTCAGCCGGTAGTCGATTTCCGGATCCTCATCGCCTTCCGCATGGTTGATGGTGGGAGGCACGATGTTATCGGCTATAGCCAGCACCGAGAAGATGGCCTCGATGGCACCGGCAGCTCCAAGCAGGTGTCCCGTCATGGACTTCGTAGAGCTGATGTTGAGTTTATAGGCATGTTCTCCGAACACGGTTTCGATGGCCTTCACCTCCGAGATGTCGCCCACAGGAGTCGATGTGCCGTGCACGTTGATGTAGTCGATATCTTCAGGTTGCATCTTCGCGTCCTTCAGCGCACGGCGCATGGCCAGGATGGCTCCCAGCCCTTCGGGATGCGAAGCCGTCATGTGGTAAGCGTCAGCCGAAAGGCCGCCGCCCGCCAGTTCGCAGTAAATCTTCGCACCACGTGCCAAAGCATGTTCCAGTTCTTCCAACACGAGGCATCCGCCCCCTTCGCCGATGACAAAGCCATCGCGGCTCTTGCTGAACGGGCGAGAGGCATGCTCCATGTCATCGTTGCGCGTGGACAAGGCGGTCATGGCGTTGAACCCGCCCACGCCGGCCGGCGTGATAGCCGCTTCCGACCCGCCTGCCAGCATCATGCTGGCTTGCCCCAGCCGGATGCAGTTGTACGCATCGATCAAGGCGTTGTTGGACGAAGCACATGCCGAGGTGGTCGAATAATTCGGTCCCCGGAAGCCGTACATAATGGAGATTTGCCCGGCTGCCATGTCCGCTATCATCTTCGGGATGAAGAAAGGATTGAACTTCGGGCCTTTGTCCTGATTGGCATAATAATACCCCACTTCCTGCTCGAAAGTGAGAATACCGCCGATGCCGGCTGCCATGATGACCCCGATTTCATCCTTATCAGCGGTTTCCAAGTCGATGCCACAGTCACTGATGGCTTCCTTGGCCGCAACCATGGCGTATTGGGTATAGATGTCCAGCTTGCGCGCTTCCTTCCGGTCGAAATACTGGGAAGGGTCGAAGTTCTTCACCTCGCACGCAAATTGGGTTTTGAATTTGGATGCGTCGAAATGCGTAATGGGCTGAGCCGCGCTTACGCCCTTGATAATGTTAGCCCACGTGTCGGGCACATTATTACCCAAGGGTGTAACCGCGCCTAAGCCCGTTACAACTACTCTTTTTAATTCCATAAATGATTAATTAATGGAAATTATTTCTGCAAAGCTTCGATGTGCTCGATAGCGTCGCCTACAGTTGCGATTTTTTCCGCTTCTTCATCCGGAATCGAGATGCCGAATTCCTTTTCGAATTCCATGATCAACTCAACCGTGTCCAGAGAGTCAGCTCCCAAGTCGTTCGTGAAACTTGCCGTGGGCGTTACTTCCGATTCTTCAACACCCAGCTTATCAACGATAATCGCTTTTACTTTATCTGCAACTTCTGACATAATTTTGTTGTTTTAAGTTTGTAAATAAAATTAGTTTTTGATTTGCGGTTGCAAAGAAACGATTTTTTTTTGACTTGACCACACAAAGGTGCAAAAAAAATAGGAAACATTGCGCAAATCCTCTTCGTTTGTGCACAAACCAGAGGAGGAAAGTCCTATTTCCCCCTTATCGGAGAACGATTCGAAAAAATGCATACATTTTTTTCATTTTTCTTTGGCGGTGAAATAAAAAAAGCCTACATTTGTATCAGCAAACCATGTTGCTCCGAGATTGGAAAACTCAACACTAAAAAAATAACGGGGTACATCGGCTTTTCAATGGCGGGCTGCGCCTTCGGGTATGTCTTCGCGACACGGCAGATTACAAAGAATACCGACACCCCAAATCCTGTTTACAGGAGTTTTCTCAACAAACGGCAACATGGTTTGTCCTTTTTCAATCCCCTTCCGCAACGATGGTACATATTATTTATTATCTCCGTATGGCGATGAATGTACTAAAAGCGGTCAATCCCAATGGTTCAGTATCTCTAATGAAATGAAAAACATTTAATTTACAAGAAAGTTCATATTTTCTAAGCCAGTTTGAAGGTTGTTCCTCGACAAAAGAATCATGTGTATCTTATTTTAAGACATTCGCATCAGCCAAGGCGTTCCCTGCCTCAATTGCGGCGACAAAACCGCCAAATGGCTGCAAGGAAGGACATCGTTTCAGTGCACATAATACGATTGTAGCATTATTCCCTTGACCAAGGGGATAGTGACAGAACATCGTAAGCTTTCCCTTGCGTACTTGGTCCTATACCATGTACCTCTTGACATCCATCAAGCAGGAGCATCAAAAAAACACCGAAACAAAACGGAAAGCAGACAAAGATATTTCTTGAATGGTCTAATGACCTATTGGGATTTAAGATCTAGAAAACATGTTTCGGCAAATGTAACCAAAATGAAACCGGAGGATGGCTGTTTGTTTTCTTTTTTTCCTTATTTTTGCGCATTCATCACGGACAATATCATCTGTATGTTACTGGAAGTAGACAACGTAGTGAAGCAATATGCCGGGCACCGGGCGTTGGACGGGGTAAGCCTCGGCGTGCCGCGCGGCACGGTGTACGGGCTGCTGGGACCGAACGGGGCGGGCAAGACTACCCTCATACGCATCATCAACTGCATTACCGCCCCCGACAGCGGCGAAGTGCGCCTCAACGGCAAGTCCATTCGCCCCGAGGACGTGCGGCACATCGGCTACCTACCCGAGGAGCGGGGGCTGTACAAGAAAATGAAGGTGGGCGACCAGGCCCTGTACCTGGCCCGGCTGCGCGGCATGAGCAAGGCCGACGCGCTGCGGGCATTGAAGCATTGGTTCGAAAAGTTCGGCATCGAGGCCTGGTGGAACAAGAAAGTGGAGGAACTCTCCAAAGGCATGGCGCAGAAGGTGCAGTTTATCACCACCATCCTGCACAGCCCCGAGCTGCTCATCCTGGACGAGCCGTTCAGCGGCTTCGACCCCGTGAACGCCGCCCTGCTCAAGCGCGAGATACTGGAATTGCGCGACCAGGGCACCACCATCATCTTCTCCACCCACAACATGGCCTCGGTGGAGGAACTGTGCGAGAACATCTCGCTCATTAACCGCTCGCGTATCGTGCTGCAAGGCAACGTGGACGAGATACGCGCCTCGCACACGCACCACACCTTCCGCGTGCACACCGGCGACCTGCTGGGCGCCCCCGCCGACAAGTTCCTGGTGACCGGGCTGGACACCGACCGGCTGCAGCACGGCTACCATTACACCCTGCGCAAGGGCGACCCGTGCATGACCAATAACGAATTGCTGGCCGTCCTCATGGAGCAGACCGAGGTGCTGGGTTTCGAAGAAGTGCTGCCTAGCATGGACGACATATTCATAGAGACTGTGAACGCGACGGCTCCTTCAACTTCCTCCGAAAGGGAACTTTGAGCAGCCACGGATGGCGCATTCGGGGTATCTTCTTATTCATTATTATATTATAAAAATTAATCCTTTCGCACATTCCCTCCTCGGGAGGGGCTTTGGGAGGTCTCCATTATGAGCAAAATACACCTTATCATCAAGAAAGAGTACACCGAGCGGGTGATGAAGAAGTCGTTTATCCTGCTCACGTTCCTTACGCCGGTGGCATTCGTGGCCATCATGCTGCTGCCGAGCATCATCATGCAGATGCAGGACCAAACGGAGAAGCACATCGTCGTCATCGACCGCACGGGCCTGTACCGCGACGCTCTGCCGAGCAACGACACCTACACCTTCGACTTCACCGACGCGCCCGCCGAACAGGTGCGCGAGCAGGGACGGGGCGACAAGTCCTTCACCGCCCTGCTCTACATCACCGACAACCTGGCGGAGAACCCCCGGGGGGCGACCCTCTACTCGGAGCGGCAGGTGAACGTGGACCTGAAGGAATACGTGGAACACCTCCTGGGCAAGCGCGTGGAGGAACAGAAGATAGAGGCCTACCACATCCCCGGCCTGCAACAAATCATCGCCGACTCGAAGGCCGACCTCGACATCGCCACCATCAAATGGGGCGAAGACGGGGGCGAGCAGGAAGCCTCGGCGGAAATGGCGTTGGTCATCGGCATGGTGTCGGCCATGATGATTTACATCTTCATCATCATGTACGGCACGCAGGTGATGAACGGCGTGATGCAGGAAAAGTCCAACCGCATCGTGGAGGTCATCGTGTCGTCGGTGCGCCCGTTCGACCTGATGATGGGCAAAATCGTGGGCATCGCTTTGGTTGGACTCACGCAGTTCCTCATGTGGGTGGTGCTCACCCTGGTGCTGGCAGGCGCGGGCAGCGTGCTGCTAGGAGGCGACTTCGACCCGCAGTCCGTGCAGCAATTGGCGGCCACGCCGGGCGCGTCCCTCACCGAGGCGCAAGGCATGGCAGCCGAGGTGTACGGCATGTTGGCCTCGTTCAACTGGGTGCAGATAGCCATCCTCTTCGTGGTCTACTTCCTGGGCGGCTATCTGCTCTATGCCTCGCTCTACGCGGGGGTAGGCTCGGCGGTGGACAACGAGACGGATGCCAACCAGTTCACCATGCCCATCACGCTGCCCATCCTGCTGGCCATCTTCGCCGCCCTGTACAGCGTGCGCAGTCCCGAGTCATCGTTCGCCTTCTGGTTTTCCATCATACCGTTCACCTCGCCGGTGGTGATGATGGTACGCCTGCCCTTCGACGTTCCGGGATGGGAAATAGCCTTGTCTGTGGCGGTACTTGTGCTGTCGTTCATCGGTTCTACCTGGCTGGCGGGCAAAATATACCGCACGGGCATATTCATGTACGGCAAGAAACCCACGTGGAGCGAGATGTGGAAATGGCTCAAGTACTGAAACGGCACGGAATGCGCATGGCGTGGCTCTTGTGGCTGAGCTTGGCGGGTGGGACGCTGGATGCTCTGTCCGCCTTGTCCTTGCCCTCCGGTACGGAAGCGGGAACACCTGCGGACACCCTGCGCCTGTTGTTGCAACAGGCCGATGCCGAATTCGCCGATAATGTCTACCCCGCCGCCTTTGCCGACTACCGGCAGGCCTTGGAACGCATGCGGCACTTGCCCGCCGGACACGCCGCGGCCGAAGCCTATTCCCAAGTGTATTTGCGCCTGGGGCAGTCCTGTTATTTCATGGGAAAATACGCTGAAGGCATCCATTATCTGTACGAACTACTGGAGGAACATGTCCCCGACACGGCGTGCAAAGCCGAGTCGTACATACTTTTGGGCAACTTGTACCTCCGCCTGCAAAAGGACAGCACCGCCCTGCGCCACCTGGCCGAGGCGCGGGAGCATCTGGATGCCGCGTCGCCCCGCATGAACGACAGCACCGAAGCCGAGCTTTATCCCAAATCGTTCATTAGGCTTTGCCTGATTTCTGTTCTTGTGGCGAGCGTTTTTTTTATGGCTTTTTTCGCAGGCATAGCGGGCTATGTCAAGAGAAAAGGTGTCAAAAAACGTCGTCACAAGACGGAAAGCGGGCAAAGATATTCTCCGGATGGTCTAATGACCGATTTGGGTTTATTGCAACCTGTACATTTGCTATGCGTTTACGCCACCGGCGGGCAACTCCAGGCACAATCCACCACCCAATTCACCTTTGCCACCGGCACATGGCCACAAGGCGTATACCTCGTGCAAGTAGTGCAAGGCGGACAAACCCGCATGCATAAGGTAGCCGTGCGTTGACCTTGTCTTGGCATGTACCGATAAGTAAATCTTCGCTTTCTTTGCCACGCGCCTCCAGAAGTGTCGCGAGCAAGAAAAGCGAAGATTTTCGTTTACTCACGTCCCGGCAAGCAATTTCGGCCCAGTCCGATTGCTTTGCGCCCGACTTTCACTATCTTTGGATAAGATAGGATGCGTCTCGGCAAAGCAATTTCAAGCGAGCTTGATTGCTTTGCGCCCGACTTTCACTATCTTTGCACCCCGAAAAGCAGACATTATACATACGTTATGGCAAAGGAACTGAAAGAACTCACTCCACGTGCCGAGAACTACTCGCAGTGGTATAACGACCTGGTGATAAAGGCCGACCTGGCCGAAAACTCAGCCGTGCGCGGATGCATGGTAATCAAGCCCTACGGCTACTCCATTTGGGAAAAGATGCACGACGAGCTGGACCGCATGTTCAAGGAAACCGGCCACTCGAACGCCTACTTCCCCTTGTTCATTCCTAAATCCTTCCTCAGCCGCGAGGCCGAGCACGTGGAAGGCTTCGCCAAGGAATGCGCCGTGGTGACCCACTACCGCCTCAAGGCCGACCATGCCACGGGAGGCGTGGTGGTCGACCCCGCCGCCAAGCTCGAAGAAGAGCTCATCGTGCGCCCCACCTCTGAAACCATCATCTGGAACACGTACAAGAACTGGATACAGTCCTACCGCGACCTCCCCATTCTGTGCAACCAGTGGGCCAACGTGGTGCGCTGGGAAATGCGCACCCGCCTATTCCTGCGCACAGCCGAGTTCCTGTGGCAGGAAGGCCACACCGCCCACGCCACCCGCGAGGAAGCCGTGGCCGAGACCGAGCGGATGCTCAACGTGTACGCCGATTTCGTGGAAAACTTCATGGCTATCCCCGTCATCAAGGGCATCAAGTCGCCGAACGAACGCTTTGCCGGGGCAGTGGAAACCTACTGCATCGAAGCCATGATGCAGGACGGCAAAGCCCTCCAGGCAGGCACCTCGCACTTCCTCGGGCAGAACTTCGCCAAGGCGTTCGACGTGACGTTCATCAACCGCGAGAACAAGCCGGAGTACGTGTGGGCCACTTCGTGGGGGGTATCGACCCGCCTCATCGGCGCGCTCATCATGACGCACTCGGACGACAACGGGCTGGTGCTCCCGCCGAAGCTCGCCCCCTTCCAGGTGGTCATCGTCCCCATTTACAAGAATGCCGAACAGTTGGCGCAGGTATCCGAGAAAGCCGATGCCATCATGGCCGCCCTCCGCGCCCGGGGCATCAGCGTGAAATATGACGACAACGACACCAAGAAGCCCGGCTGGAAGTTCGCCGAATACGAACTGAAAGGCGTACCCGTACGCCTGGCCATGGGTGCCCGCGACCTGGAACAGGGCACGGTGGAAGTGTTCCGCCGCGACACGCTGGAAAAGGAAACCTTGCCGCTCGACGGTATCGACGCGCATGTCGCCACGCTGCTCGACGACATTCAGAAGAATATCTTCAAGAAGGCTGCCGACTACCGCGCCGCCAATACCCGCCCGGTAGACAGCTACGAGGAGTTCAAGGTGGAAATCGAGAAAGGCGGCTTCCTGCTCGCCCATTGGGACGGCACACCCGAAACCGAGGAACGCATCAAGGCCGAAACCAAGGCTACCATCCGCTGCATCCCGCTGGAGGGCGACAAGACTCCCGGCACGTGCATGGTGACCGGCCGCCCGTCGAAGCAACGGGTGATATTCGCACGGTCATATTGAATCCGAACCGGCAGGCAGCTGACGGCTGGTTGGTTATTTCTTGAAAAAAGTCAGCGGGATGTGTTCCTGGCCATCAACAACTGGAACTCGCAATACGAGCGGGTGAACCTCGGCGGACTGACGTGCGACAGCGAGGACTTCTACAATGCCGAAGTGCATTCCAACGCCGTGTTCCTGCCCAAGATAGAACCGGGGCGCGAGCAGTACATCGGCTTTTTCCACATGGGAGCCTACCAGGAGGCGTTGAGCGGCTACGGCGGCATCCAGCACTGCCTCATCCCCTGTCCCAAACTGGTCATCGTGGACCGCGACGAGGACGGCGAATATACCACCAAGCTCTTCGCCAAGGAACAGAGCTACAAGTCGATGCTGAAGATATTGGGGTATTAGTGCGGAGCACGGGATTAGCCGAGGGCGAGATTAGTGCTGACGCACGAGATTGGAGATTTACTTCGTGAGATTGGTGCTGGCGCACGAGATCGGAGATTGGTGTGCGGGGATTGTAGAAACGTAGCGTGCCGCGTCTGTTGGAGAAAAAGATACTTGCATTTATAAAAGGGAAGGCGGTTGACCATGCATGGCCAACCGCCTTTCTCTTTGCTTGTTTCTAAAAAACTACCAATCATTATCAGTATTCAGGTATTGCTCCAGGGAGCGGGCTAAATCATTCCACGATTGGACCAAAGCGGCTTGCGCCTGTTCGGTTGCAGATGTATTGCAAGCACCAAGGGAGAATCGTTGTCCATATGCATTTTTAGTTCCTACAGCCACACAAGGGTCACTGATAATGAGCCTGACTTTGCCGTCTCGCACATCCAATGATATGATTTGGGTGCTTTCAAAATAATATGATGCACTTTCTGCACGGGTCAGTTCAGCTACATATTTCCCCATTATCTTTCCACTTTCTTTATCTTGAAATTGGATTACAGATTTGGCAGAAGTGAATTGTTTTACAAACCATTCATGTGCTTTAATGTATAGTTCGTCCTGCGTGTTTCCCTCTGCGTCTATCACCTTTTCATACGTGTTCTGAACGATAGGCTTTAATGTCAAACATCCAGTCAAGCCAGCTACGACAAATGTCAAAAGAGCTATTAAAAGAGATTTCGATTTCATAAAACAAAAATTGAAAGAATTAAACTATAGTGCCGACAACAAATGAATACATATACGCACAAAAAAAGCGTGGCACTTTTGTCTTCTCGCATCATTTGAATCTTGAGGCTCTGGACTGCCCACACTTGTCAAATAATAACGAACAAAAGCCCACGCGCAGAACACACGTGAGCGTTATGATCGCTTTTTTCCTGACAAGTGTTGAAATTGTCCAGATTTCAAGATTCAAGAAACAAGCTATAACGCTATTCCCTTATGTTTCTATTTTCAAGGTGCGTATATCAAGAAATACGCAATTATACCATAGGCTGTAGTTTTTTTGTTTGAATGACTATATGTAGGGCAAAGGTAGATGAATATTTGCAAGTTTGTGTATGCAATCTTGATTTTATACCTAACTTAGCATCAATATCCGTGTCATTCCGTCCCTATCTGTGTATTCCGTGTGCTTTATTTCCCTTCCAGCCATTCATGCATGGCGCGGGCGGCGCGGCGTCCGTCGCCCATGGCGAGGATGACGGTGGCACCGCCACGCACGATGTCGCCCCCGGCAAAGAGCATGGGGATGCTGGATTGCATGGTGTCCGCGTTCACCTCGATGGTGCCCCGCCGGCTCACCGCCAGCCCTTCCACCGAGCGGGGAATGAGCGGGTTGGGCGATACGCCGATGCTCACGATCACCTCGTCCACGTCCACCCACTCCGTGCGGCCTTCAACGGGCACGGGCGAGCGGCGGCCCGAAGCGTCCGGCTCGCCCAATTCCATCACTTGCAGCAACATGCGGCGCACCTGTCCGCGCTCGTCGCCCTCGTAGGCTATCGGGTTGTGCAGGGTGAGAAATTCCACGCCCTCTTCCTTGGCATGCTTGATTTCCTCCGCGCGGGCGGGCATCTCGTCCTCCGAGCGTCGGTACACAATCAAGGCGCGTTCCGCCCCAAGGCGTTTGGCCGTGCGCACGGAGTCCATGGCCGTGTTGCCCCCGCCGATGACGGCCACCCGCTTGCCTTCTATCACGGGCGTATCCGCGTCCGGTTCGGCTGCGTGCATCAGGTTGACGCGCGTGAGGTATTCATTGGACGACATGATGCCCACCAGGTTCTCACCCGGGCAGCCCATGAAGCGGGGCAGTCCCGCACCGCTGCCCACGAAGATGCCGCAGTAGCCCGCCTCCCGCAGTTCGTCCACGCGGAAGGTCTTGCCCACAATCGTGTCCGCCATGAACCGCACGCCCATGTGGCGCAGGTTGTCTATCTCGAAATCGACGATGCGGTTGGGCAGGCGGAATTCCGGGATGCCGTATTTCAGCACACCCCCTATTTCGTGCAACGCCTCGAACACCGTCACTTCGTAGCCCAGCTTCGCCATGTCGCCCGCAAACGACAGCCCTGCCGGGCCGCTGCCCACCACGGCCACCTTTTTGCCGTTGGGCGCGGCCACCTGGGGCACGGAGGCTTGCCCGCTTTCGCGCTCGTAGTCGGCGGCGAAACGTTCGAGGTAGCCGATAGCCACCGCTTCCTTGCCCATTTTCAAGTGGATGCACTTGGATTCGCACTGCTTCTCCTGCGGGCACACCCGTCCGCACACGGCAGGCAGGGCGGAGGTCTCCTTCAGCACCCGGGCTGCATCGAGGAAGTCTCCCCGCTCGATGTGCTTGATGAAGCGGGGAATGTCCACGCCCACCGGGCAGCCCGTGACGCACGTGGGGTTGCGGCAGTCCAGGCAGCGTTGCGCCTCGCGCATGGCCATTTGCGGCGTAAGTCCCAGGTTCACCTCCCGGTTGTTCTTGTTGCGCACGTCCGGAGCCTGCTCCGGCATCCGCACGCGGGGAATGGCCACGCGGTCGCGGGGCTTCAAGGGCGAAGCCGAAGCCTCCCCAACCCCTCCTAAGGAGGGGCTTGAAGTTGTTTCTTCATTATATATAATAGTAGTATCGCCCCCCTTGTCGTGTGGGAAAGCTCCCCCTTGGGGGGAGTTGAGGGGGCGTTGGGGGTTGGGGTGGCTGCTGGAGCCGAGGGGGCGTAGCCGCATGAGCATCTCGTCGAAATCCACCTGGTGGGCATCGAACTCAGGTCCGTCCACGCAGACAAATCTTGTTTTGCCGCCCACGGTCACCCGGCACGCCCCGCACATGCCCGTGCCGTCCACCATGATGGTATTGAGCGAGGCCACGGTCGGGATGCCGTATTGCTTGGTCAGCTGGCTGACGAACTTCATCATGACGGCCGGCCCCACGGTGACGCACAGGTCCACCCGTTCCCGCCGGATGATTGCTTCCACCCCGGCGGTGACCAGCCCCTGCGTGCCATACGAACCGTCGTCCGTCATCACCACCACCTCGTCCGAATGGCGGCGCAACTGTTCTTCCAGGATAATCAATTCTTTCGTGCGGGCGGCCAGCACGGTAATCACCCGGTTGCCTGCCGCCTTCATGGCTTCGGCGATAGGCAGCATGGGGGCGGCTCCCACGCCCCCGCAGGCGCACACCACCGTGCCGAAACGGTCGATGTGCGTGGCGCGTCCCAACGGGCCGACCAGGTCGGTCAGTTCGTCGCCCACCTCCAGGGCGCACAGGTGGTCGGACGATACGCCCACGCGCTGCACCACCAGCGTGATGGTGCCACGCTGCACGTCCGCCCCGGCAATGGTCAGGGGAATGCGTTCCCCTTTTTCGCCCACGCGCACGATGACAAAATGCCCGGCCCGGCGGGCTTTCGCTATCAAGGGGGCTTCCACCTCCAGCTTCACCACATTGGGTGAAAAGTATTCCTTACTGACAATCTTGTTCATATGTTGTGAATTGATTCGGACAAATTATTAACATTATTTAGTATATCGTTTGCAAATGTCCCCTCTTTTTGCTAACTTCGCTTTTGCTAAGCAAAAAGCCGAAGTATATCCTTCCCGGCAGCATTTCCGCCTCGTTTTCTTCCATTTATCGTCTTGACCCCTCTCGTCTTGCTCCTTCATGCTCTTGCCCAAAGGGGTCGTACCCTTTTGCCCAAAGGGGTCGTACCCTTTTGCCTAAAGGGGTCGCACCCTTTTGCCTAAAGGGGTCGTACCCTTTTGCCTAAAGGGGTCGTACCCTTTTGCCTAAAAGGGGTCGTACCCTTTTGCCTAAAAGGGGTCGCACCCTTTTGCCTAAAAGGGGTGACCCCCATCCCCTAAAGGGGGCTTTGCCTTTTGTCAAGTGCCTCCCTGACCCTTCCCGAAAGGGGATTGGGGCTTCTGCGCTTGGGTGGGCGAGGGCGTACCCGCGCCGCTACAACCATCGTGCCAAAGCGGGAGCGCATCCCGGTAGGGAGTTAATCTTTCTTAAACCCAAATCGGTCATTAGACCATTCTTTGAATATCTTTGCCTGCTTTCCGTCTTGTGACGGCGTTTTTTGCCGCCTTTTCTCTCGGCATAGCCCGCTATGCCTTCGAGAAAAGCCAACAAAAACCACTCGCCACAAGAACAGAAATCAGGCAAAGCCTAATGACCGATTTGGGTTAAAAGCAAAAGATGAGTCGGTATTTCGCCACCGCGTCATTCGCCCTGCGCCAATTCTATTACCTCCAGATTCTGGATATTGCTACCGTCTATCTCGAAGCGTACCAAAGTCTGCACCAGGTGGAAACCGTAGCGGCCCGCCGCCCCGGGGTTGATGTGCAGCAGGCCGAGCGAGCGGTCGTATTTCACCTTCAGGATGTGCGAGTGGCCGCTGATGAACAACCGGGGCGGCTGCTGGAAGATGTCGGGCATCACCGAGCGGTCGTACCGGCCCGGGTAGCCGCCGATGTGCGTCATCCACACGTCCACCTCTTCGCAGCGGAAGCGGTTGTGGCGGGGGAAAAGCTGGCGGATGTCCTGCCCGTCGATGTTGCCCCACACGCCGCGCACGGGCTTGAACGCCTGCAAACGGTGCACCACGTCCATCGACCCCCAATCGCCCGCGTGCCACACCTCATCGCATGTGGCAAAATGCCGGAATACCCGTTCGTCGAGCAGACCGTGCGTGTCCGAAAGCAATCCTATGCGTGTCATGGTCGTTGCCTTATGCGTGCAAAGGTACGGAAAATTTGGAGAAAGCCTCTTGAGGATGGGGGTGTCAAGCGGCAATAGCCTTCCGGCACAAAAGCCGGTCCATAGCCGAAAAGAAATTATCCTATAAATCGGCAAATTGCGCAGACGGGAATCAGGTAGTCGGCAGCCTCCTATTCGCTCTCCCGGAGGGAGTCGGAGGGGGTCGTTATCTCCGGCTCTCCCGTGACCAGCAGCTTGGCTTGGGCGTTGTAGTTTAACTGCTTGCCTTTGCGGTCGGCGATGGAGGCTTTCACGTCGAGGTTCTTCTCCTTCACCACCCGGTTGCCGTCGGACAGGCGCAGGAACACGTTGCGCTTCACGTCCATATATACGTGCTTGGCGCGGTACTTCTCCAGCGTGTCGGTCTGCATTTGCAGCAGGTTTACCAACTCAAGCTGCTCGTCGGTCAGTTTGTAGCCGAAGGGGATGTGCAGCTCGCCCTCCAGGCTTTGCGCGATCTTCTCGATGCTCAGCGTGGCGGGGTTCACGTAGAAGAACACTTGCAACTCTATTTTTATGATGCCGATGTAGTTGCGCTTCTCGGTATAGGTCAGCACGTTCAGGTCGCCGATGGAGGTGTAGTCCCATTTATTCGGCTTTTTCACGTTAATCATGTCGGCCATGGAACCGGTGTAGCCGCCCCACAGGTAACGGTGCATGGTCAGCATCTGTTCGTCCAAGTCCACCTTTTCGAACACCGGGATGTTGCTTTTTTTGCCCTTCTTCTGTTTCTTGGCCTGCTTGGCCAGCTCGGCGGCGGCCAGTTCGTTCAGTTTGTCGTAGCCCAGTTCCACCTCGTCGGTGGTATGTTCCCTTACCTGTTCCGGCACCACCACGATGGAGTCGTTATCGCGCGTTCCTCCCTTGGGGTATTCTTCCACCGTGCCAATCATCTCGTGGCGCAACAGTTGGCGGTCGTCCTGCGCCCCCTGGTACCAGGAGATGACGTGGTACCGGGCGGTGCGCTCTTGCGGGAAGTCGTGCCGCATCCGTTCCACGAAGCGGGTGAGCACGGCCTGCTTGATTTTGCGGCTCTCTTTGCGCGATATCTTGGCCGACACCTCCGTGCCGTCGAGCAGGATGGGCTGTTCTTCCAAGGTCACGGCCACGGGCGTGTCCGTCCGCAGGCCGGGCAGGGGCATTTCCACCGTGCGGAAGCCGATGAAGGAGAACACGAGCTCGCCCGCTCCGTCCTCGGCCGGGATGTCAAGGGTGAAGGTGCCGTCGTCGGCCGTCACGGTGCCCACGTAGGGGTTGTCTTTCACATAGACCGACACGAAAGGCAGGGGCAGGCCGTTTGCGTCCGTCACCCGTCCGGTGTATTGTGCAGCCAGGCATTCCGTCGCCACCATGAGCGACAGGAAGGCACACCATCCTAAAGCGATATACCGTTTCATAAGTCAGGATATAGTAAAACCGGGACTTCCACCTGCAAATGTACGACTTCTTGTCTTTATTACAAGCGTTAAGGCAGGTTAAGTCTTTGAAAATATGTGTAAGAATGGGGGGGGGGGCGAAAAAAGGGGAAAAGGGGAAAAGGGAAAGACCAAGGCCAACGGCCTTGCGGCGTTCAGCATAGGGCAACGCCCTATGAAAAGAGGACAAGAACGTTAGCGGAACTCCAGCATCCCCCCCGCGTCTGTCACTTCCAGGCGGGCAGGGTGGCCGAGCAGCAGGGGGCGGTTGTCGTCCACATGCCCGGCGGGGAAGCCGAAGCACACGGGCAGCGAGGGGTTGTCCACCGCGTCGAGTATCTGTTGTTCCAAAGTGACGGGCATGAGGGGGTCGGGGTCTGTGCCCGTGAAGCTGCCCACCACCAGCCCGGCCAGCTGGCGGAACACGCCCCCCAGGCGCAAGGTGCGCAGCAGGCGGTCGATGCGGTAAGGCGACTCGCCCACGTCTTCTATAAACAGGATATTGCCCGCATAAGGCGGTTCGTAGGGCGTGCCCCGCAAGGCGGCAAGCAACGACAGATTGCCCCCTATGAGCAATCCTTCTGCCGTGCCGGGGCGGTTGGCTGCATGGGGCGGCAGCATGTAGGAAGGCCGTTGCCCCGCCAGCACATCGCGCAGCAAGACCACTGAAGAAGCCTCGGGAGGCAATTCGGCCAAAGCACGCGCCATGCCCCCGTGCACCGACACTACCCCCTGCCGCGACAGGACGGCGTGCAAGGCGGTGATGTCGCTGAACCCCACCACCCACTTGGGCTGGCGGAGCAGGGCGCGGAAGTCCAGACGGTCGAGGATGCGCATCAGCCCGTAACCGCCCCGGGTGCACAGGATGCAGCGCACGTGCGGGTCGTCCAACGCCGCTTGCAGGTCGGCAGCCCGCTCGTTGTCCGTGCCCGCAAAGCGTCCGTGAGCCGAACGGGCATACCGGCTCTCCACGGGCCGATAGCCCCACCCGGACAAGCGTTGCCGGGCGGCATCCACATAGGCCGGGTCAATTGCACCCGAAGGGGAAACAAGGCGCACCTCATCGCCCGGGCAAAGGGGTTGTGGGATGAACGTTTGCATGGGGGGAAGCTACAAGCTACAAGCTACGAGCTACAAGCTACGAGCTGCGAGCTACAAGCTACGGGCTGCGAGCTACGAGCTACAAGCTACGAGCTGCGAGCTGCGAGCTACAAGCTACAAGCTACGAGCTGCGAGCTACAAGCTATTAACTATTAACTATTAGCTACTAACTATTAACTACTAACTCTATTTACATATCGCGCATCCATCGCACTTCGCGTTGCCGTGGCGGAGGCGTTTTTCCACCAGCAGGCGGATGCGTTCCTGCAAGGAGCCGATGTTGACGTGGCCGACGATGTCCGCCGTGAAGGCGAACATGAGCAGCAGGCGGGCTTCCTCCCGGGAAATGCCCCGCGAGCGGAGGTAGAAGAGGGCTTCTTCGTCCAGCTGCCCGATGGTGGCTCCGTGCGAGCACTTCACGTCATCGGCGTAGATTTCAAGCTGCGGCTTGGTACGCATCCGGGCGTCATGGTTCAGCAGCAGGTTTTTGTTGCTTTGGTACGCTTGCGTCTTCTGCGCGTCCTGCGCCACCACCAGCCGCCCGGTGCCGTGGGCCAGCTGCTGGAGGCTCCGG
>CALUML010000033.1 GCA_944321745.1 uncultured Bacteroidales bacterium | reverse complement strand
GAGCTCGCGCACCAGCCGCCGCAGCGTGGTGTGGTCGGACAGGCCCCGCCGCCAGAAGTCGGCCTGGAAGGTGAGGAGCGTGCTCAGCCGGTAGAGCTTGTGCTCCTTAATTACGTCGAGCATCTGCGCGGGCGACAGCCCGGCGGCGTAAAACGCCCCGACAATCGCCCCCATGCTCGTGCCCGAGACGTGGGCGGGACGTATGCCGTGCTCCTCCAACGCCTGTATCACGCCCACGTGGGCGAAACCCAGCGCACCCCCGCCGCTGAGGCACAACCGCGCCTCCCGGGGCCGCCGCCGAAAAGGGAATAGTTGCTTCATTGGTCCATCGTGCTGCCACGGGGCGGCCTTGCAGCGACGCACGCCCCTTGGTCGAACACGCAAATGTACGACTTTCCGCAGACTTTTCCCCGCTTCTGCCCGCCCTTCCGCACAAATTTATCACCGGAACAAGCCATTCTACAAGAAAATTTAATACTTTTGTGCTTTCCTGCATGGTGGCGGAACGGGGCGGACGACACCCCCCGTGCCGCCCCACGTCACGCACAGACCTATGATAAACGGAAAGAAAATCGTCGTGGTCATGCCCGCCTACAACGCGGAAAAGACCTTGGAACAGACCTACCGGGAAATTCCCCGGGACATCGTGGACGAAGTCATACTGACCGATGACCACAGCCAAGACGACACCGTGGCCGAGGCACGGCGGTTGGGCATCAAGGAGATACAGGTGCACGACCGCAACAAGGGCTACGGGGGCAACCAGAAGACGTGCTACAACCGGGCGTTGGAACTGGGGGCGGACATCGTCATCATGCTCCACCCCGACTACCAGTACACGCCGAAACTCATCCACAGCATGGCCTACGTGATAGCCGACGGCGTGTACCCGGTGGTGCTGGGGTCGCGCATCCTGGGTAAAGGCGCACGCAAGGGCGGGATGCCGCTGGTGAAGTATGTGGCCAACCGGCTGCTGACCTTGACGCAGAACCTGCTGCTCAAGCAAAAGCTCTCGGAGTACCACACAGGTTACCGGGCTTTCTCGGCCGAGGTGCTGCGTGCCATCGATTACAACGTCAATTCTGACGACTTCGTGTTTGACAACGAGATGCTGGCGCAGATATTCTACGCCGGATACGAGATAGGCGAAATTACCTGCCCCACCCTGTATTTCGATGACGCTTCGTCCATCAACCTGCGGCGGAGCGCCGTGTACGGGCTGGGCGTGCTGCGGGTGTCGCTCCAATACCGCCTGTGCAAGTGGCACCTGGCGCATTCAAGGCTTTTCCTACCGGCTACAGACAAATAAACACGCATTATGAAGAAGAATTATTGGCTTCCCCTTTTGGCGGGCATCGTGTTCTGCATCGTCTACGTCTCCGCCTTCGACAGCAAGCTCGACCTCAACGGCGACAATGCCGCCTACCTGAGTTTGGCGCGCAGCCTGGCCGAGGGCGAGGGCTACACCTCGCTCACCGTCAACGGGCGGGTGCCCGCCAGCCAGTTCCCGCCCGCCTACTCGGCCTTCCTGTCTGTGTTCCTGTGGCTCGGCATCGACAACCTGATTGTGCTCAAGGCCCTAAACGGCATCCTGCTGGCGGCATCCCTGCTCCTTATATATATGGCCGCATCGCGCATGGGCGGCAACCGGGCGTTGCCGTTTGCCGCCACCCTGCTGGTGGCGTTCTGCCCCGAAGTGCAGCATTTTGCCAACATCGTGATGTCGGAGATGCTGTTCCTTTTCTGCACCGCCTTGTGCTTCTTCGCCTGCTACCGGCAGACGCAGGCGGAGCGGCCTTTCTGGCGTTCGCCGTGGTTCTACGTGGTCATCCTGGCCACCACGGCGGCCTACTATACCCGCATGGTGGGCTTGGCCCTGGTGCTGGCCGTGCTGGTATTTTACCTGCTGCGCAAGGAATGGTGGCAGGCGGCCGTGTCGTTGGGCGGTGTGGTGCTGCTCAACGTGCCGTGGGCGGTGCGCAACGCCATACACGGCATCGAGTCGCGCTACTTCGGCACCATCATGACCGTGAACCCCTGGCGACCCGAGGCCGCCCAGGTGGCCTCCGTAGGCGACCTGGTGGAGAAGATGCTCCACAACTTCGACGAAACGGTCATCAAGGGTTTCCGCGACCTGCTGTTTCCCTTCCTGCCGATAGACTACGCCGCACCGTCATCGTTCTGGGCGGTCGTGGGCGGCCTGTTCGTGGTGGCGTGCGTCTTCTACGGGGCGTGGCAGTTCAAGCCCCTTCGCTGGTGGCTCATGGCTTACCTCGTGGGGCAAATCGGCTTGTTCATGTTGTGGCATGGGGGCAACGGCGTGCGCTACGTGGTGCCCGTGGCCCCGTTCATCTACCTGTGCTTCTACGCGGGCGTGTATGCCGCCGTGCGGCAACTGCTACGGCAGTGGCAGGCCAGGCTCGCCGCGCTGCCCTACGCTTTCCTGCTGATGATACTGCCGATGCTTGCGCCCTTGCAGGCGCAAGCCCAGGCGGCCAAGATGCCTTATCCCCCGGCCTACGCCAACTACTTTGCCATTGCCAAGGCCATGCAGGAGCAGGCACCCGAGGGCACGGTGTGCTGCTGCCGCAAGCCGGAATTGTTCTCGTACTACGCACCGGGAGTGGTGGCCACCCGCTACAAGTACACGCTGGATGCCGACGAACTCATCCAAGGCCTGCTTGACCAGGGCGTGGAATTTGTCGTACTGGAGCAGCTGGGCTACAGCTCGACCTACCGCTACCTGTATCCCGCCATCCAGCGTAACCCGCAACTGTTCCCCGTGGTGTGGCACCTGAAGAACCCGGACACGTACCTGCTGCGGTTCGACCGCGAGAAAGCCCAAAAGCAACTGGCCCATGTGGAGGAAACGGCTGAACAACCTGCTTAAAGCCCCCACCCACAGTCTGCCGGTGCAGGCGGTGCGCTACGGGCTATCGGGCGGCATGGCTTTCGTGGCCGACTTCGGGCTGTTGTACGTGCTCACCGACTGCCTGCACGTGCATTACCTGCTGTCGTCCGTGCTCAGCTTCGCCACCGGGCTGCTCATCACCTACCTGCTCAGCGTGTACTGGATATTCGACCAGCGGCGTTTCGACAACCGCTTGTTCGAAGTCGCACTGTTCGTGGCCATCGGCGTGGTGGGCTTGCTGCTCACGGCCTTGTTCATGTGGCTGTTCACCGACCGCCTCGGCATGCACTACCTGCTGTCAAAAGTGCTGACCACCGCCATCACCACGGCATGGAACTTTCTCGCCAAGAAATTCATCCTGTTCACCCGGCAGGGCGGGAAGTGACACGCGCCCCATCCACCGCCTCCCCTGAAAAGCCGTTAACTTGCCTGCCCGCATCCTCCGGCGTTTCCCTTTTTCTTCGTATTTTTGCGGGATAATACAGACAAATTTTCCCTAACCCACGCGACTTATGGCAAAGAACCCGGCTGAAACCCCGATGATGAAACAATTCTACGACATCAAGCGGATGCATCCCGATGCCATCCTGCTGTTCCGTTGCGGGGACTTCTACGAGACGTACGCCGACGATGCCGTGCGCGCCTCCGAGGTGCTGGGCATCACCCTCACCCGCCGTTCAAGCGCCACCCCCGGCAGCGTGGCCATGGCGGGTTTCCCCTACCACGCCCTCGACAACTACCTGCCCAAGCTGGTGCGGGCAGGCTTGCGCGTGGCCATTTGCGACCAGCTGGAGGACCCGAAGCTGGCCAAGAAACTGGTGAAGCGCGGGGTGACCGAGCTGGTTACGCCCGGTGTGTCCTACAGCGACACCACGCTCAACCGCAAGGAGAATACCTTCCTGGCCAGCGTGCACCTGAACAAGAAGCAGGTGGGCGTGGCGTTCCTCGACATCTCCACCGGCGAGTTCCTCGTGGCCGAAGGCACGGGCGACTACGCGGACAAGCTGCTGGCCAGCTTCAGCCCCAAGGAGGTGCTGTTCGACCGCACCAAGCGGCAGGAGTTCGACGCGCTGTTCGGCAACAAATTCTTCACCTACGCGCTCGACGACTGGGCGTTCACCCCCGAAAGCGCGCACGAACGCCTGCTCAAGCAGTTCGAGACGAAAACCCTGAAGGGCTTCGGCGTGGGCAACCTGCCCAACGGCATCGTGGCCGCCGGGGCCATACTCCACTACCTCGACCTCACGCACCACCTGCAAACGGGGCACATCACCCACCTCTCGCGTATCGAGGAGGAACGCTACGTGTGGCTCGACCGCTTCACCGTGCGCAACCTGGAGCTGTACGGCAGCACCAACGAGGGCGCGCGCACCCTGCTCGACGTGCTCGACCGCACCACCAGCCCCATGGGCGCGCGCATGCTGAAACGCTGGATCGCCTTCCCGCTCAAAGACGTGAAACCCATCAACGAACGGCTGGGCGTGGTGGAACACTTCTTCCGCCACCCCGAACTGAAACAGCTGCTCGAACAGCAGATTTCCCTCATCGGCGACCTGGAGCGCATCATCTCCAAAGTGGCCGTGGGGCGCATCAACCCGCGCGAAGTGGTGCAGCTCAAGGTAGCCCTGCAAGCCATCGAACCCATCAAGCAAGCCTGCGCCGAGGCCGACAACCCCGCCCTGCGCAGCCTGGCCGACCGCCTCAACGCCTGCGCCGACATGGCCGACCGCATCGGCCGCGAGATAGACAACGAGCCGCCCACCCTCATCAGCCGGGGCGGTGCCATACGCCCCGGCGTGGATGCCGAGCTCGACGAGCTGCGCACCCTCGCCCACTCGGGCAAAGACTACCTCAGCCACATACAGGAACGCGAAAGCGAAGCCACCGGCATCCCGCTCAAGATAAGCTTCAACAACGTGTTCGGCTATTACATGGAGGTGCGCAACACGTACAAGGACAAAGTGCCGTCCACCTGGATACGCAAGCAGACCCTGGTGAACGCCGAACGCTACATCACGCAGGAGCTGAAGGAGTACGAGGAAAAAATCCTGGGCGCGGAAGAAAAAATCCTCTCCATCGAAGCCCGCCTCTTCAACGAACTGGTGCTGGCCCTGGCCGAATACATACCCGCCATACAGCTCGACGCCACGCTGGTGGCGCAACTCGACTGCCTGCTGTCGTTCGCCACGGTGTCGGCCGACTACCGCTACATACGCCCCGAAGTGGCCGACGACGACGTGCTCGACATCCGGCAGGGACGGCACCCCGTCATCGAACGGCAACTGCCCCTGGGCGAGACCTACGTGGCCAACGACGTGTACCTCGACAGCGACACGCAGCAAATCATCATCATCACCGGCCCCAACATGGCGGGCAAGTCGGCCCTGCTGCGGCAGACCGCCCTCATCACACTCATGGCGCAGATAGGCTGCTTCGTGCCCGCCGAGCGCGCCCACATAGGCGTGGTGGACAAGATATTCACCCGCGTGGGGGCCAGCGACAACATCTCGGCGGGCGAGTCCACCTTCATGGTCGAGATGAGTGAGGCCGCCAGCATCCTCAACAACCTGTCGGCACGCAGCCTCGTGCTGTTCGACGAGCTGGGCCGGGGCACCAGCACCTACGACGGCATCTCCATAGCCTGGGCCATCGTGGAATACATCCACGAGCACCCGTCGTGCCGCGCCAAGACCCTGTTCGCCACCCACTACCACGAACTGAACGAAATGGAGCGGTCGTTCCCCCGCATCAAGAACTACAACGTGTCGGTCAAGGAGGTGGACAAGAAAGTCATCTTCCTGCGCAAGCTGGTGCCGGGCGGCAGCGAGCACAGCTTCGGCATACACGTGGCCAAGATGGCGGGCATGCCGCAAAGCATCATCAAGCGTTCGGAGCAAATCCTGAAGCAGCTCGAAGCCGACAACCGGCAGACGGGCGTGGCCAAACCCGTGGCCGCCCTGGCGCAAGGGCGCGAAGGCTACCAGCTCAGCATCTTCCAGCTGGACGACCCCGTGCTGGCCCAGGTGCGCGACGAAATCATGAAGGCCGACATCGACCACCTCACCCCGGTCGAGGCCCTCAACAAACTGAACGAAATAAAAAAAATCATCACGGGGAAATGACCCCCCAACCCACGGGACAGGGCAGGCCCTTGTCTCCCGGTATCACGGCACACGTGTCCGCACGGCACGCGAACCCATGTAGAGACAAGGCACGCCTTGTCTCCATCTGCCACGCCACACGTCCCTGCACGGCACGCGACCCGTAGAGACAGGGCATGCCCTGTCTCTACAAGGCAAACCTCGTGCGGACGCGCCCGGATTTCCGTCCGTGCGGAAATAAAATTCCGGTATAACGGAAATAAAATTCCGTGCCTACGGAAAAATATCTCCGCACGGACGGAATTCCGGATGCCGACCAACCATACCCCTCCGGCACTCCGTGCCACCTCCCCTATCGTAGGGGAGGAATTAAAATGTTTCGCTTGCCAAGGCTTCCGCAAAAGCCTTGCGAACGGACTAACCAAACTCTCCCCCTATGTAGGGGGAGTACCGCGAAGCGGGGAGGGGGTACGATCCCTAAGATAGGGGAGGTGGCACGGAGTGCCGGAGGAGTATGAACCCGAAGATAAGCCGGAAGCACACCCCATAAGAAACAGAACGTATATATAATTTGAACCCACATATGAAACGCAACATCCTCTACGCCCTCGTGTGCCTGGCCGTGCTCATGGCCTCGTGCCGGGGCACGCGCGGGCTGCACACCGAAGGCCGCGCCCTGCCCTACCGCCAATGGACGAAACTGATGCAGGAAGCCGAAACGCCCTTCACCACCCTCCATGCCCCCTCCATCGACGTGGCCGCCGACGTGGGCGGCAGGCGCATGAACGTGACCGCCGCCCTGCGGATGCGCACCGACTCGGTGGTCATGCTCTCCATCATCCCCTTCCTCGGCATCGAGATGTTCACGCTCGAACTCTACCCCGACCGCTGGCTGCTGTACGACCGCGTCAACCGCACGTATTACACCGAAAGCTACGAATATTTCGCCCTCAAATGGGGCGTGCGGGTGGACTTCGCCACCGTGCAGTCGCTCTTCACCACCCGCGCCTACTCCGCCGCCGTGCGCGGCACCGACCCGAAGGAATGGACGTACACCCCCCTCGACGCGGGACGCGCCGCCATCGAACGCACCGCCGCGGGCTTCACCCAACGCCTCACCGCCTCCGCCGCCCACACCGTGGAGCAGGTGGCGTGGAGCACCGCCGACGGGCCATACCGCCTCACGGCCGACTTCAGCGACTACGCCGCCAGCCGCGGGGTGAACTATCCCCGGCACATCGCGCTGACTGCCACCTCCGGCGGCAGCCCCCTGGCACGCGTGGAGCTGACCCTGCGCCGCGTGACCTTCAACGGCGACCTGCGCCTCAACCCCGCCGACCCCGCCCGCTACAAGCGCGGCAACGTGGGCCGGCTGGCCGACCTGCTGCAAATGCTGTAAGCCGCCCAAGGCTGCCACGCCCAACCCATCCAGATGAATGTGCGAAACATGCCGGCAAACTCGCCCCCCCGCGCGTGGGACACAGAGCGGCACATAGCTTTTATTTTTCCCAGTTTTTTGAGGGAGCGCACATAGCTTGTCCCGGCACAATGTGCCGGGATTGTGGAAGTGTGTAGGCAGCTTCAGGTCGATAATAGTAATCAACGTCCCGATGCCTTGCATCGGGACAAGCTATGTGAACTCCCTAAAAAAGCAAATAGAGAAAAAACTATGTGCGCTCTGTGTCCCCAACACAGGGGAAAAGTGAACATGCTTGACATTTTGACGCGATCGCCCCGCAATCCGCCCTGCCCGCTTCCGTTTTCGGCAAATTTCCATTATTTTTGCCTTGCCGTTCCGGCACGCCGCGTCCCTGCCGCAGGCAAAAGTTCTGAACTCAAAACAATGAAGAAAACCCTCATCCTCCTCGCACTCGCCCTCGCGGCCCTCGCCCCCGCCACGGGGCAAACGGTGAAGCAGCTCGAAAACGAGCGCAAGGCCACCCTGCAAAAGATGGAGGCCACCAGCAAGCTGCTCGACCAGACGAAGCAGTCGCAGCAATCGTCGCTCAACAAGCTCAACCTGCTCAGCACCCGCATACGCGAGCGGCAGTCGCTCATCAGCACCATCAACCGCGAAGTGAACCAGCTGGACAACGAGATAAAAAGCCTGACCGAGCGGCAAGCCCGCCTGCAGGAACGCCTCGCGGCGGTGAAGGCCGACTACGCCCGCCTGGTGCAGCAGGCCTACGTGCACCGGGGCGCGGAGCACAAGCTCATGTTCGTGCTCTCGGCCGAGTCGTTCGACCAGTCGCTGCGCCGCCTGCGCTACCTGCGCCAGTACGCCGCCTACCGCCGCGAGCAGGCGCGGGAGATAGAGCGCATCACCGCCGAGATAGACGAACAGAACCGCGCCGCCGAAGCCCACCGCCTCACCCGCCTCGAAGCCCTGCAGCAGAAGGAAGCCGAGGCCAAACGGCTCGCCACCGACCGCCGGGAAGAAAACCGTCTGCTGGCCGACCTGAAGAAAAAGGAGAAAACCCTGCGCGCGCAACTGGCCGCCCAGCAAAAGAAAGCCGCCCGGCTCGACGGACAGATAGAAAAACTGATAGCCGAAGAGATACGCAAGGAAGAAGCCCGCAAGGCCGCCGCCAAGGCCAAGGAAAAGCCCGCCTCCGGCACGCAGCCCGCCCCCGCACCGGCCAAGGAAGAGCGGCTCGTAGGCGGCAACTTCGAGGCCAACCGGGGCCGGCTGCCCTGGCCGGTGGCAAGCGGCGTGGTGACGGGCAAGTTCGGCATACACCCCCACCCCGTGCTCAAGGCCGTGACCACCAACAACAAGGGCATCTACATACAGACCACCGCCGGCAGCGACGCGCGCGCCGTGTACGACGGCGTGGTCACCCAATGCTTCGCCATCCCGGGCAACAACAACGCCGTCATCGTGCGCCACGGCGTGTACCGCACCGTGTACGCCAACCTCACCGCGCTCTACGTCAAGGAAGGCGACAAACTGGCGGCCAAGCAACGCATCGGCAAGGTGTACACCGACGACCTGCACGGCAACAAGACGGAACTTTACTTCCAGCTGTGGAAAGAAAAGACCCTGCTCAACCCCGAACCGTGGCTGGCCAAATAGTTCCCCAAACACCCCCAACCCCCTGAAGGGGGCTTTGAGGAACAACTTCAGTTAACAAACCAATAAAAACCCGGAAGCCCCCTTCAGGGGGTTGGGGGTATCGAAAACTATGGAACGCATTCTGCCCAACCTCGCACACCTGTCGCACGGCATGCTGCTGTGCTTTTTCCTGTTGATGAGCATCGAGCTGTACAAGCGGAAGGAGAAAAGCCGCCTGCTCGGCCTCCTGTGGCTGGAAATGGTGTTCTGGCTGCTCGTCGAGCTGAAAGACCTCGTTTACCTGCACGAGCCCTGGTGGCACGACCCGCGCGTGGCCACCATCAACCTCACCATCGACATGTGGGGCATACCCGCCACCATGCTCCTCATGTTCGAGGTGCTTTCGCCGGGCTGGGCGCGTCCCTGGCGCATCGTGGCCTCCGTGGCACCTTTCATGCTGTTCACCCTGCTGTTCGTCGCCACCCGCGCCACGTGGGTGTTCTACCTCACGGTGGCCAGCTCGCTGCTGGTGGGCACCCTCTCGCTGGCCCTGGTGTGGTGGGCATCGAAGCGGTACGACCGTTTCATCATGCGCAACTTCTCGAACATCGAGCACCGCAACGTGGCGTGGGTACGCGTGTTCATCACCCTGCTCTACGCCATACTGGTGCTGTGGACGGTGACCAACGTGGCCACCTCCTGGCTGGGCGACGTGGTGTTCTACCTCTCCTCGCTGGCGTTGTGGTACTTCATTTTCCTCCGCACGGTGCGGCACGAGGTGGTCGAAGTGCCCAACCTGCTCAACCCCTTCGCCCCCGCCGACGGCGAACCGCTGCCCGCCAACACCCTGCCGGAGGAATACGCGCCCGCCGCCGACCCCGCCTTTGCCGCCGAACTCATGCAGTGCATGGAGCAGGACAAGCTCTACCTCGACCCGAAGCTGACCCTCGCCGACGTGGCCAATGCCGTGGGCACGAACCGCACCTACCTCTCCGACTACTTCAACAACACGCTCCACCAGTCTTTCTACGAATACGTCAACGCCTACCGGGTGCGCGAGGCTGCCGCCCTGCTGCTGGCCGAACCGTCGATGCCCCTCTCCGAGGTGGCCGACCGGTGCGGCTTCGGCTCGCTTTCCACCTTCCGCCGTTCCTTTGCCAAGGGAATGAAGCTCACCCCGATGGAATACCGCATAAAGGAGTTAAATTTACCCCCCCGTAGAGACAAATATTAGTATTCCCTTGTGACGGCAAACCAAGGCCCGGTTCTGCCGACCGCATGGTACTGTCGCAAGCAAGGCATTTTTCACTCTCGCCCTGCATTGGGGACACAGAGCGGCACAGAGCTTTTGTTTTTCTTAGGCTTTTCGGGAGTTCACATAGCTCGTCCCGGCACATAGTGCCGGGACGTTGGAAGCGCATCGGCGGCTTCAAGCAGGCGATAGTAACCAGCGTCCCGATGCCTTGCATCGGGACAAGCTATGTGAACTCCCGAATAGACCAAGAAAAATAAAAACTATGTGACACTCTGTGTCCCACACGCAGAGGGATGTCCGCGCAGCGGGGAGGGAGTGCGCCCCCGAAGCGACGCGACCAAAATTCCGCACTGACGGAAATTTTGCCGCGTAGTAACGGAATTTTATTTCCGCACTGACGGAAATTCCGCCGCGCACTGACGGAAATTTTCCCCCGCCGCGTCATACGCTCTTGCGGGGACGGCCTTCACACCATTTTCCCCCTTTTCATCGGGCTTTTTTCCCATTTTCCCTTTTCAACTTTCCATTTCCAATTCTCCACTTTCCACCCTGCGGGTGAAAATTTTGTTGCATTGACACTCAAATTTTGTTGCATTGACACACGGGGTATTCCCCTATGCGCTACCTTTACATGCGCTTTCCGGCTTCGCGCGGGGCAGGGGGCGCAAGTCATTTTATTGTTTCACTCCAAACACATCAACCAGTATGAAAAAACATCTACTTTATGGCATGATGCTCCTGCTGCCGGTGGCGGCGTGGGGGCAAGACAGCGGCACGTGCGGCGACAACCTCACCTGGCGGCTGGGCGAAAGCTACGTAATCTTTATCGAAGGCACGGGTGCCATGACCGACTTCTCGACATCGGACCGCCCCTGGCAAGACTGCACGGTGTACGGGCTGGTGGTGGGCGACGGGGTCACCACGCTGGGCGATTACGCTTTTTACGGCGTATCCAGCTATGGTAGAGACCTTGAGGTGCGCTGGGCGGTGCTGCCCGCCAGCCTCACCGAAATAGGCAGCAGCGCATTCTATTCTTATAGTTCTTATAGTCAACGCCTGAACACCTTGTACCTGCACGCACCGCAGCCACCCGCGCTGGGTTCGATGACCGTGACGGACGACTTTACGTGCTACGTGCCGGAGGCTTCGCTCGCCGCCTACCAGGCCGACGGCCGTTGGAACCAATACACCCTGCAAGCCATGCCCACAAGAGGTACGCTGGACGGGGGAGCCACCTGGGCCTATGCCGACGGCACCCTCACGCTGGGCGGCGCGGGCTGGCTGAACAGCTACAGCTACTACGACGTGGCCACCAACATTCCCTGGGCGGCCTATTACCCCTACATCGAGCACATCGTGGTGGGCAGCGGCATCAACGGCTGGGGCAGCATGGCTCTGGGCAACTGCCCCGCCTTGAAGCAGATAACCTTCGAGCGGACAACGCCCTTGGAATACAATGCGGAGGTGTTCACCAACTCGAATACCGGCAATCTCACCGTGTCCGTGCCCAGCCCCTCCCTACAGGCCTACCGCGAGGCGGGCTACGGGGCGCTTGGCACGCTGACCGCCACGCCCGGCACGGAGGCGGGTGGCACGTGCGGCGAGGAACTTACCTGGACTCTGGACGAAGGCACGCTCACCATCAGCGGCACGGGGGCGATGTCAGAGTGGGCGAGCGAGGCCGACGTGCCTTGGCATGACTATCGTAACGTCATCTACCGGGTGGTGCTGCCCGCCGGGCTGACCTCCATCGGGGCCTATGCCTTTGCCGACATGCCCCTGTCCTACTGGGCCATCGTGCTGCCCGCCGAGAACCAACTGGCCCGGGCGCACCACAACTCGTTCCGGGGCGTTGAGTTCCCCTACGGGCAGGTGATATACTTCGGCAGCGTGTGCTACGGCATGGCCTTCCCCGAAACGGCCGCCGAGGGCGAATACCGCGTGGGCGAAGTGGTGCTGCAAGAGGGCACGACCTATGTGATGGACGAGGCGTTCTGCACCGCACCCATCCAGGTAACGGACAAAACCACGACTTACAACCCCTTTGCCGAGACCGACTACCTCGTCATCCCGCGCACGGTCGAAGCCATCGGCGCGAAGGCATTCCACAGCCTGGAGGGCCTGCCCGTGCTCACCGTGCCCGAAAGCGTGGCCCAGGTGGGCGACAGTGCCTTTGCCGGATGCGAGGATCTGGAACGTGTGACGTGGATGCCCGCCACCTGCTCGCTGGGCCAGGGCGTGTTCCATCCCGCAGTCGAGGGAGTGGAATTTGGCAAAACAGTACGCCAAATACCCGCCGGCATATTCGCAGGCAACACGGCCATAGCCTCCGTGGCCATCCCGCACGAGGTAACGGGCGTGGGCGACCGGGCGTTCTACCGCTGCACGGGGCTGAGCCAGGCGGCCATCGGCGCGGGCGTGACCTCGCTGGGCGAAGGGGCGTTCACCGGCTGCACCGACCTCACGACCATCCAATGCTACGCCATCGAGCCGCCCGCCGCCCCGGCCTACTGCTTCCTCGACGTGCCCATCACGGCCAGCGTGCAGATACCCTGCGGGTGCATCCCGGCCTACGAGGCGGCTGACGAGTGGGCGTACTTCTGGAGCTTCACCGAAATCATCGCCTACACGGCCACGGGCTATTCCACGAACGAGGAGCTGGGCACGGTGAGCGTGGAACAGACCTGCGCCGAGGCCACTTTCCGCGCCGAGCCGCTGGAAGGCTGCCGCTTCGTGCAGTGGAGCGACGGCAACACGGACAACCCGCGCATCGTGCCGCTACAGGCCGACGTGGAATTGCTGGCCGAGTTCCGCGCCGAGACCACGGGCCTGGACCAGGTGTGGGACGACGGCACCGAGGTGTACACCCACGGCGGCACGCTGCACATACGGGGCAACGACCGGGAGGCCACCGTGTACGACACCACGGGGCGCACCGTGTACCAAGGCTTCGAACGTGCCATCGCCCTCGACCGCAGCGGGCTGTACATCATAGAAATAGACGGCCGCCGCATGAAGGTGGTGTTGTAAACAACGGAAATAAGACAGAATGAACGTATGAAAAAGAGACTGTTTGCCCTGTCGACCTTGTGCGTGTGGCTCGCGGGGTGCGGGTTCTATCCGGGCATGTTCCTGACCTCGTCCGTGCCGCCGCCGGGTGTTCCGGCGGACGGCGCGGGCGTGCCGTCAGGCCGTTTGCATTCCCGCATGGGAGGCGGTTTTCGGGGCTATGTGTTCCGCTTCGAGTCCTGCACGGGCAATGCAAAGGAAGGCACGGCACATCTCACTTTCAGTTTTATGCACCGCCTTGCACCGCAGTATTTTACCTTGTATTCGGGGTACGACACCTATGCCGTTGACTGTTACGGCAACCGCTATCCGGTCAATCCCGTAAACGGACGGTCGCGCAAGGTCTACTCCGACGTGCAGGAAAAGGTGGTATTGGAAATCAAGGGCATTCCCCCCGGCGTGAATGAACTGGCCATGGTGTGCCACGCTGCCGGCACTTATACCGATGGTGTGCCGGACAGCAGTCAGAATACCGTCTTGGAATTCCGGCGCGTACCGATTGTGTGGGAATGAATTAAAAACCTATTGATATGAAGAAACATTTTACCATTCGCAAGACCATCTCTTTACCCGTATTTTTGCTGTTGGGTAGTCTGATGATTACTTCGGCGGCCACAAACCAATATGTATTGGATGCTTTATTGAAAGATTCCGTTTCGGTTTATGGCATCCGCATTTCCGATTCCGGGGTTGAAACACGAGGCGACCTTGCATGGAGGCTTCCGGTAGGCGACACGGTTTTAGTAGAGAGGGCGCTTTCAGGAAACAAGGAATATGCTTTGACGATAATAGCCGGCAACCGTTATGCCGTACGTTCGTCCGATATTCTTGCAACCGATGGCGTCGAAGAAGACCCGTGGGATACCCGGGCAGACCACAGGCACTCGGCAGAAGCCAAATATTTCGCCACCTATCCGCCCTACATCATCATTATATCGCTGGTTGTTTGCGCGTTGATAGTAACCCTGTTGGGCTTGCGGATCCGAGGGATGAGAACCTTTGCGGTCTATATTATCCCGATTTTGATGATTGCGGCTTGCTATTGGGAGGTGAGAGCGTTCATCACGCTCGGGACAGATGCATTCTGGTGGTGCGACTTAGACACATACGGTTTTTGGAACACGACCCTCCGGGTGCTTCCGTTCACGCTTCTTGTCGCCTTTCAGCTCATGGTTTATCCCATGTATAAAAACCTGCTAAGTGGCAATAACCCCGAAATCAAGGACGAACTTTCCATAAAACCGATGGCTGTCTCTTTCGTCATAGCACTCCCGATAATAGCGTTTGTCACTTTGATTGCCGCAATCTTCCATTGTGGAAGCCTTGTGCAATCTGTCATCGGGTTGATAACGCTCCTTGCCGTGCTTTGCATTGGTTCGGCACAGTCGATGCGTCGCAACGTCCGCACATTGGGCATTTTGGGAGGTATTGCCTTCAGCGTTTTCTGCGCCATCTACATTGTCGGTGCAATGGTCGCTGTTTTGGGATTAGTCATCACCCTCTTGCGTGTTTTTGTGCAGATTCTCATAACGCTGCTGCCTTGGCTGCTGATACTCATGGTCGTAACCGGCACGAGCAGCCAGTCTGAGATTAAACCCACGCCCGCATCACCGGACGATGAGTGCAAAGACCGGACCGGCGCACGTTGGAGCAATAAAGATCAGGCAAGAAGAGCGAACTGGCGATATGAACGCCAAAATCGGGGGGAATCGATGTATTAAACCCAAATTCAATGTTGAACTCGTAACTTGTACCCCGTAACTTGTAACTAATACCCCGTAACTTGTAACCCATAACTCGTAACTGAATATGAAAAGAAGCATTCTGATTGGTATCTGCGCCCTGCTGGGCGTTGCCACGTCCATGGCGCAGACCTACGTGGTGGAAGGCCTGTACCGCGACTGCGCCAAGGCCAGCGAACACGCGCCCGGCGAAAGCCTGATGAGCCGCCTGAGCATATCGGCTGCCTTTGGCGAGAAAGAGAAAGAAGCCATGCTGCCCGACGGCACGGAAGTCACCCTGCTCTCCGACCGCCCCGGCCGCATGGTGCAGGTGCAATACGAGGGCGAGGCGTGGTGGATGGATGCCCGCGAGCTGCGCCTGGCCGACACCAACCCACCCGGCACGGCGGACGTGCTGGCCGGGCTGGACTTCAGCCCCGCCCCCATAGAAATGCACCTGGCCGACGACACGGTGGCTTATGCCAACACCATGGAGCGCGGCACGGCGGAATGGGCGTTCATGCACAGCCTCGTCCCGCCCGTGCTGATATTGCTGCTCGTGGCGGCCTTGGTGGTGCTGTTGTGGAGTGCCGCCCCGGACGAATTCCACGCGGGGATGACCCCCTTGCGCCGCCTGGCCCTGTGGATCGCCCCCGCGCTCATGCTGACGGTGGCGGCCTTGGAGGCTTGGTACTTGCTGCGCATGGGCGGCGAAAGCTATTGGTGGTGCAGCCTGTATTACTACCCCAAGTGGGGCGCGGCGTTGCGGTGGATTCCCTACGCCCTTGTGGTAGTGGGGCAGTGGGTCGCTTTCAGGCAATTCTATATGCTGCTCAACAACGTGTCGGGCAAAAGCATCGTGGCGGGGCGCGTTTGGATGGTCGTGCTCACGGTGGCAGCCGTGGTGGCGGGCTGCGTGCTTTCCTTCGTGCTGCACCCCGGCTGGGCCGATGCGCATACGTTGGACGACGCGGTGGCCTGGCTTCGCAGCTGGGTCACGTATGCTGTAGTGCTCGGCCTCGTCTTTCCTATTATATATATATATGTGCGTCAAGCTGCGCAACCCCCTGCGGGGCGTGCTGGCGGGCGCGGCGGCCTGGGCGTTCATGGTGGTTTCGGTATGGCTCAGCGTGCTGTTCCTCGCCGCCTCGTGGACGATGCTCAAGGCCATCCTCATCCCGCTGCTGGCCATCGTCATGGTGGTGGTATTCACGATGTTCCTCAGCCGCTTCAAGACGGTGAAGACCGGCACGCGCCGCGTCACCACCCGCACGGTGGACGACGACGGCCACGTGGTGAGCGAAAGCACCACCTACCACGACGTGACGCACACGGAGTTCAAATAGCCTCCTGCACGTCCCTCGGCAGAGACAAGGCAGGCCTTGTTTCTACAGCCGTCCGCGCCCCGCATCGGCACGCAAATGGTAAATCGTCAATCGTCAAATTGTAAATAATCTAATTGTTTAATTGTAAATAGTCTGATAGTAAATGAAAAGGTATTTTTCTCTTCTGCTCTGTGCATGGCTTGTGGTCGGCATGGCATCGGCACAGACTTACGTAGTGGATGGCCTTTACCGCAACAAGGCCAAAGCAAGCAAAGTGTTGCCCGACGACGGCCTGCGGGAACGGGTCGATGTGGGCAAGTCCAAAGTGAAAGAAAAAGAATGCATGTTGCCCAATGGCACGGAAGTGACCTTGTTGTCGGACACGGCCTATCGCATGGTGTCGGTGGAATACGAAGGCGAGACGTGGTACATGGATTCGCGCGAACTGCGCTTTGCCGACTCCAATCCCGCCGGCATGGAGGACGTGCTGGCGGATGCGGACTTCAGCCCGTTCCCCCTCACCATGACGCTGAAGAATGGCGATCAACATCCGATCAACCGCATGGAACCGGGCACGGCGGAATGGAAGGTGCTGCATAGCCGGGCGTTGCCCATCGCCTTGGGCGTGCTCATGGCGGGGCTGTTGCTGATCCTGCTTGCCGCGAATGATGCCCGCGAAAGGCTCGCGCTGTGGGTGGCACCGCTCGTCATGCTGGCATTGGCCGCGCTCGAAGTGTGGTACGTGGCACGCATGGGGCGCGAAAGCTATTGGTGGTGCAGCCTGTACTACTACCCCAAATGGGGCGCGGGGCTGCGCTGGATATTGTTCGCCCTCGCCGTGGCGGCGCAATGGACGGCTTATATCCTTTACTACCGGCGGCTGCGCAGGGCAAACCCCGACCGCCGCATCGGCGGGCGTTGGTGGATGCTGCTCGCCACGGTGGTGGCCGTGCTGGTAGGCTCTCTTGTGGCCAACGCCCTGCATCCCGAAGCCGACACCACGATGGAGTGGCAGGCCGTGCAAGCCGCCTGGCGCAGCTGGGCCGTCTGGGCGGTCGGGCTGTCCCTCGTGTTCCCCGTCATCTACATGTGTGTGAAGACGCGCAGCCCGCAGGGCATCCTGGCCGGGGTGGCCGCATGGGCGTTCCCGGTGGCAACGCTTGCCGTGTCCGTGCTGTTCATCGGGGCCACGTGGGCGATGATTAAGGTGGTGCTCGTGCCCCTGCTCTCGTTGCTGGCGTTGGTGCTCATCATCGCCTTCATGTACAAGTTCAAGCCCGTGACCGTCCGCACCACCGGCTGGGAAATTGGGCCTGACGGCGAACGGCGGTACGTGACGCGCCAAACGGAAACCCTCGAATTCGACCCGGACGCATCGCTGTTCAAAGCCCCCAAGAAAGAGGATAAAAAATAAATGAATGTCCGCATAATGCCAAAGTATTCCACCTCTTTATCTGCTTTCAACGTTTTGTTGTTTGAACGCCAAGACGCAAAGTCGCCAAGCCGCAACGTTTTCTCCATCTTCGCGCCTTTGCACCGTAGCGTCTTTGCGTTCAAAATTGGCAAATTGCGGACATTCATAAAAATAATCCTCCAAGGTGGCACAACTTGCGCCCAAGCAGGTGCAAAACACGCCGCCGTCCTGTAGAGACAAGGCATGCCTTGTCTCCCCGACTGACCGCACGGCAAGGGGTACACATCCGATAGCAAGGAGACAAGGCATGCCTGGCCTCCCATCCGCCCTTATTATATAAGGAATAGGAAACGGGAATACAAGGAGACAAGGCATGCCTTGTCTCTACCGGCAACCCGCATGGCGAGGGGATGTGCATTCACCGGCAAGGAGACAAGGCATGCCTTGTCTCTACGGCCGTCCGCGCCCTCATCGCGCAGCAAATCGTAAATTGTAAATCGTCAAATAGTAAATGTAGTAGATTGTCAAATCGTAAATGAAAAAGATTCTTTCCCTCCTCATCCTGTGCCTGCTGCCCGGTGTGGCGGCATGGACGCAAAACCTGTCCCTCACCTACCCCGACGACTTCGCCGACGGGTGGAGCCAATACGTGGGGCAAACCGTCACCTTCAAGAACCGCTTTTACCTGGGCGGGTACACGGACAACGGCTCGCAATACACCGGAGCGGCCTTGTTCACCGGCATGCGCCGCACGCCCTCGGACGTGGCCACGCCCGGCACGCCCGCATACACGGAAGCCGAGGCGGCCAGCAACGCCCTGTGGGATAACCGGGTGCAGCTCACTTTCGCCGACGGGCACACGTTCTACTTCCTGCTCACGCGCATCGGGTCCTACGTGGACGGGCTGACCGCCACGGTCACGGGCGAACGGCAGATAGAAGTGGCCCGCACCGCCGACGTGCCCTGGCAACCCGACAGGCCGACGGCACGCCCCGACCTAGGCAACGCCGACCTGGTGGTGTGCGCCTCCAACCTGGAAGCCTTTTCGCCTTTCCTGGACAGCTACAAAAGCGACAACGCCCCCGACACCCGGGAAGAAGCCGACCTGAAAACGGCCAAAGTCGTGGTTGCCCTGCTGAACATGGATGCGGACATCTACGCCTTTTGCGAGTTGCAGGACACCTCCGCCACGGTCAACTTCATAGCCGACCGCCTCAACGAAGCCTGCGGCCAGCCGGGACGCTACGCCGGGCTGGACGATGGGGTGAAGCCGATGCAGATAGGCGCGGGGCGCACGGGCTATGTGTACCGCACCGACCGGGTGAAGCCAACGGGCACGCTGGGCCGCCCCGACGCGGGTGACTACGTGTATGGCCGCCACCAATACGTGCAGCACTTCGAGCAGCTGGACAACGGCGCACGATTTGCCCTCAGCATAAACCACTTCAAGGCCAAGACGGCGGGAAGCGACCCGGTACGGGTGGAAAACATGCAGAACCTCATCAACTACCTGCGCTCCGCCCCGTCGCTGGACGACGACGTGCTGGTGATGGGCGACCTCAACACCTACAGCCGCGAAGAGCCCCTCGTGATGCTGGCCGACGAGGGCTACACCGACCTGCCGGCACAATACGACCCC
>CALUML010000032.1 GCA_944321745.1 uncultured Bacteroidales bacterium | reverse complement strand
AGGAAAAAACATCTCCAAAATAACGGGCAATATGATAATAATTAATTTTGAACAGCTACTTAAGGCCTGCGACCTGTGCCGATGACGGGGCAGCAGGGCGGGGTGCACCCAAAAAGAAACCGCCCTCGCGGGGGTGCGGGGGCGGGTCCTGTGGCGGGTTGCCGTGGGGCGGGTCAGGCCTTGTACAGTTCCACGTCTTCCGGGCGGATGTGTTCCAGGAAAGCGGCGTGTTTGCGCACTTCGGCTTCGCCGTGGTTGAGGTAGACGGCGGCGGAGCGGGCGAACATGTCGTCGCGCGAGGCGTCGAGCACGAGCAGGTGCCCCATGAGGATGTGTCCGGCCATTTCCACCAGGCGGCGGGCGCAGAAGTCCAGGTATTCGCCGTTTTTCAGTTCCGTCACGCGGGCCACGGCCTGTTCGTACAAGGCCGTCATGCCGGCCAGGCGTTGGCGCAACGGGGCGAACGCTTCGGCACACGGCATGGCCTCGTATTCGCGGATGCGCTTGAGGTACGTGCCGGTGGTGACGTGGCGGATGGCGGCCACCACCTGCAGCTGTGAGGTGCCTTCGTAGATGGTGAGGATGCGTGCGTCGCGGTAGAGCCGTTCGCAGGCGTAATCCTTCATGAAGCCCGAACCGCCGTGCACCTGGATGCAGTCGTAGGCGTTCTGGTTGGCGTATTCGCTGGAGAACATCTTGAGCATCGGGGTGAGCGCGTCGGCCATCTTCTGGTATTCCTTGTATTCGGCTTTTTCCTCGGGCGTGAGCTTGCGTTCCTGCTCGATGCCTTCGTAGGCTTTGTACACGTCCACGCAGCGGGTGGTTTCGTAGAGCAGGGCGCGGCTGGCGTCGAGCTTCGCCTTGATGAGCGACACCATTTCGAACACGGCGGGGAACTCGATGATGGCTTTGCCGAACTGCTTGCGGTCGCGGGCGTAGGCCAAGGCTTCTTCGTAGGCGGCCTGTGAAAGCCCCACCGACTGGGCACCCACGCCGAGGCGGGCACCGTTCATAAGCGACATGACGTACTTGATCAAGCCCATGCGGCGCATGCCTACCAGGCGGGCGGGTACGTTGTTGAACACCAGTTCGCAGGTGGGCGAGCCTTTGATGCCCAGCTTGTTTTCGATGCGGCGTACCTTGATGCGGTCGTCGTGCTTGTTGTCCACCACGAAGTACGACAGGCCGCGGCCGTCGCTCGTGCCTTCCTCGGAGCGTGCGAGCACCAGTTTGATTTGCGCGTCGCCGTTGGTGATGAAACGCTTCACACCGTTGAGGTACCATTGGCCGTCGCGTTCGGTGGCCTTCAGCTGCACGGCCTGGAGGTCGGAGCCTGCGTCCGGCTCGGTCAGGTCCATGGAGCAGGTCTCACCCCGGCACACGCGGGGCAGGTATTCCTGCTTGATGTCTTCCGAGGCGAACTCGTAGATGGTTTCGGCGCAGTCCTGCAAGCCCCAGATGTTGGCGAAGCCCGCGTCGGCACGCGACACCAGCTCGGCTGCCATCACGTAGGGAATCATCGAGAAGTTCAAGCCTCCGTAGCGGCGGGGCAGCGACATGCCGTAAAGCCCGGCTTGCGCCAGCGTGTCGTGGTTCTGCTGTGTGCCCGGGGCATACACCACGCGGTTGTTCACCACCTGCGGGCCGTCGTGGTCCACTCCCTCGGCATTCGGGGCGATGACCTCGCCGCAGATTTCGCCGATGATTTCAAGCACCTTGTCGTAGCTGTCCAGTGCGTCGGCCACGTCGGCAGGCGCGTAATCGTATTTGTCTTTGTCCGCAAAGTCGCGTTCCTTGAGGGCGACGATTTTCTGCATCAGCGGATGGGTCAGCTGATATTTCAATGCGGGATTGTCTTTATAGAAATTTGCCATTTTGTTTTTGTTGTTAGAAGATGTTGCCCCGTCTGTTGCTCCGCTTCGTCATTCCGAACGCAGTGAGGAATCTCCCTTGGAGTAATGGTACATGTGGCAGGAGATTTCTCCCTTTGGTCGAAATGACGCGGAAGACGTGACGGGCATTGTAAGATTATTCTTAATATTTACTTTTTCGGCACAGATGCCTTTGGCAGGAGTTTTTTGACGTATTTCTCCAATCGTCCCTTTTGTTGCAGTTTCAGCAGCTTTTCGATGTTCTCGTTTGCCGGAACCAAGCCTTTGTTGGTTTCGTAAAAGGCGAGTACCGCTTCCAGCCCGGCCACGTTCCCGGCCAACATCTCATCCTTGGATTCCTTGGAGGAGGCAATGGTCGTGTGGCGGGCATCGGATTCGATGGCATCCTTGGCCCAGCCGCCCATGAACAGAAGCACGTAATCCGGTACCTGCTTATCCATGATGGGGGAAACAACATTTTCGTCAATGACAACATTGATAGTAGGGGTTCCCATGCACCACTGAAGCAGAAAACTTGAAGCAGCCTGCCGCTTTTCCGTCTCCTGGTCGATGCGGGTGTTTATTAACCAATCCACGCATTTCACCACATCGGGCTCGTAAAACGTATAGTCCGTCTTGACGTTCAAGTGGTAATTCTCCGGCACTTCGAATGTCTGTGCCGACAAGCCGACACATCCCATGAAAAGAAAGGACACGATAGGAACGATTGTTTTCATACGTTTTCCCTCCCGCTACAGCCTATTTGCTGTTCTTCTTGTAATACTTAATCATCTTCGGGATGACTTCTTCCACCGTGCCGGTGATGACGTAGTCGGCGATGGTGTTGATGGGGGCATCCGGGTCGCTGTTGATGGAGATAATCATCGAGCTTTCCTGCATGCCGGCAATGTGCTGTATCTGCCCGGAGATGCCGCAAGCTATGTAGAGTTTCGGGCGCACGGTGGTGCCCGTCTGGCCTATCTGGCGTTCGTGTTCGGCAAAGCCCGCATCGACGGCGGCGCGTGAGGCACCCACTTCGCCGCCCAGCACGTCGGCCAGTTCGTACAGCATCTGGAAGTTTTCGGCCGAACCCATGCCGTAGCCCCCGGCCACGATGATGGAGGCGGCGGTGAGGTTGACGCGCGACTGTTCCATGTGGCGTTCGATGACCTCCATCACGAAGTCTTCGTCGCGCACGTACTTCGCCACGTCGAGGCGTACTGTTTCGCCTTGGTAGGCGGCGTCGCGTATTTCCTTTTTCATCACGCCTTCGCGCACGGTGGCCATTTGGGGACGGCATTCGGGGTTCACAATCGTGGCCACGATGTTGCCGCCGAAAGCGGGACGTATCTGGTAAAGCAGGTTGTGGTACACTTTGCCCGTCTTCTTGTCTTCGTAGTCGCCAATTTCGAGCGACGTGCAGTCGGCAGTCAGCCCGCTGAAGAGCGACGATGACACGCGCGGTCCCAGGTCGCGCCCCACCGAGGTGGCTCCCATGAGGGCCACTTGCGGCTTCAGTTCTTTGAACAGGTTGACCAGCAGCGAGGTGTGCGGCAACGAAGTATAGGGTGCCATGCGGCGGTCGTCGGCCACGTAGAGCGTGTCCACGCCGTAGGGGAACACCTGCGCGCCCACCCCGTCCAGTCCGTAACCGGCGGCCACGGCTTCCAGCTTGCATCCCAGGCGGTCGGCCAGCGTGCGGCCTTTGGTGAGCAGTTCCAGGCTGACATCGCCCACGATGCCGCCTTCCATTTCGAGGTAGACTATGACAGCCCCCCCTGCCCCCCCCGAAGGGTGGGTTTCCGTGCTATGTATGTTGTTTATCGAGTCACTCATAAGTTTTGTTTTATATTATAATATGGTATAACGAGCCTCCCCTCGGCGGGGAGGCCGGAGGGGCATCCCTATCCTATTGTATGGTTTGCGATGAGTTCTTTCATCAGGTCTTCCACCTCGTTGTCGGCAGGCGACAGCCGCTTGCTTTCCTTGGCGGTGAAGACCACGTTCTCAATATGTTTCACCTTCGTGGGCGAGCCGGTGAGGCCCAGCCAGCGGTCGTCGTGGTCTATGTCGGCCACGCCCCATTCGCCGATGTTGAGGTAGGGGCGTTCGGCATAGAGGGCTTTGTCGGCTTCGTCCAGTGCGGCCTGTTCCGAGGGTATGGCGGCGCGTTTGTATTTCAGCGTCAGCTTGGCGTGGCGCGGGCGGCAGGGAGCGGCCGAGCCGTTGACCGTGACGAGCATGGGCAGCGGTCCGCGCACCACTTCGATGCCGCGTTCCAGGCGGCGGCGCACGGTGATGTGCCCGTCGGCCACGTCCATGATTTCTTCGGCATAGGTAATCTGGGGCAGCCCCAGCTTTTCGGCCACCTGTGGACCCACTTGCGCCGTGTCGCCATCGATGGCCTGGCGGCCGCACACAATCAAATCGACATGGCCCATTTTACGAATGGCGCACGAGAGGGCGTAGGAGGTGGCCAGCGTGTCCGACCCGGCAAATTCGCGCCCGCTCAGCACCACGCCCCGGTCGGCACCGCGGAACAGGCTCTCGCGGATGATTTCGGCGGCGCGCGCCGGCCCCATGGTGAGCACCGTCACGACAGCCCCCTCGATTTTTTCCTTCAAGCGGAGTGCCTGCTCCAGCGCGTTCAGGTCTTCGGGATTGTAAATGGCCGGAAGGGCGGCGCGGTTCACCGTGCCGTCGGCTTTCATGGCATCCTTTCCCACATTGCGCGTGTCGGGCACCTGCTTGGCAAGTACTACAATGTTGAAACTCATATTCACGTTACTTTTATGTTAGTTAATTGATTGCTGCTTTGCTTGCGGCGCTTTCTTCCGCAAAATCGCACAAATGTAGGCTTTTTGCACGAAGCCGCCAACCTTTTTTGGGTTTTTCAACATTGCGGCCTGCCGGGAGGGGGAGATGCGCCCCGCAGGCTATCTCCCGCCTCGCCCCTCGGCAACCTCCGTGCCAAACTTCCGGGCAGGGTGTCGGGAGAGTTAAAGTTTCGTAAAAAATGAATGTCCGCAATCTGCCCATACCCCTCCGGCTCTTCGAGCCGCCTCCCCAACCTTAGGTTCATACTCCCTCCCCGCTTCGCGGTACTCCCTCTATCTTAGAGGGAGGGTTTGGTTACTTCGTCCGCAAGGCTTTCGCGGAAACCTCGGCAAGCAAAGCATTTCTCATTCTCTCCCTATGTAGGGGGAGTACCGCGAAGCGGGGAGGGGGTACGAACCCTAAGATAGGGGAGGTGCCGCGCAGCGGCGGAGGGGTGGGGACACAGAGCGCACATAGCTTTTCGCTTTTCCCGGCCTTTTTAGGGAGTTCACATAGCTTGTCCCGATGCGGGGCATCGGGACGTTGGTTACTATTGTCGGCCTGAAGCCGCCGATGCACCCTCCAAGTTCCGGCACAATGTGCCGGGACAAGCTATGTGGGCTCTCTAAAAGACTAAGAAAAGTAAAAACTCTGTGCGCTCTGTGTCTCCCTTCTTCGCATGTCCCCAAAGCCCCCTTCAGGGGGTTGGGGGTCTTCTCATCCTCCTTATCCACAGGTAATACCCGGTGAGGGGAAGCGTGCCGCCGACGAGGGCGGCGAGGAAGTAGACCACCTGCGTGACCCACCCGCCCCACGAGCCGGTGTGCAGGGCGAAGAGCAGTCCCTTGGCCGTTTGCGAGCGGGGCTTGTCGCGGTGCAGCTGCGTGTGGGTGATGCGCCCCGTGGCGGGGTCGAAGCGGTAGGTGTCCGCCCGGCGCATGGCTGTGGCGGGGATGGCTTGCGCCGTGCCGTGTTCGAGCTTGAAGGAGGCCGAGGCGGGGTAGCGTGCCTGCAACCCGGCCAGCACCTGTGTCCACACGAGCGGGTCGGGTTCAGAGGCCGATGACGGGCGGACGGTTTGCCGCGGTGCGGACTTGGGCGGGTTGGCATCCGCTCCCAGCAGGGCGTACACGGCCTTGCGGTAGCCGGGATACGACCACGTAAGCCCCGTGAGAGCCATGACGAGCAACAGCAGGGTGGCGTAGAAGCCCGCCGACACGTGCAGGTCGTGCCACAGGCGGGGCCAGCCGCGGCGCACGTGCACCGCCAGGCGGTTCTTAAGCCCCCGGCGGGTGCGGGGCAGCCAGATGGCTACGCCGCTCACCAGGATGACGGCCATGAGCGCGGTGCTGATGGCCACCAGCTCCTTGCCCGGCGTGCGGTCGCCCTTGCGGGGTGGCGCGTCCATGAACCAGCGGTGCAGCTTGCGCACGGTGCGGAAGAAGGCGTTGCCCTCCACCCAGCCGTTGGCTTGTCCGGTGTAGGGGTTGACGCTCAGCGTGCGCCGCCCCGTTTCCCGGAAGGTGATGAAGGCCGCCCGCCCCTCGCCCCCGCATTGCAGGGAGGCCACGTGCAGCGAGTCGGGCACCTGGGTGCGCACGGCGGCCAGCAGCCGGTGGGGCGGCAAGGCTTGCTGCCCGGGTGCGGGCTCGGCACGGTACAGGTGCGGCGCGAGCCCCTCGGTAATGGGCCGCTCGAACACCAGGATGGCACCGGTGAAGCAGATGAGGCTGATGGCCAGTCCGAACGGTACGGACAGCCATAGGTGCAGGTGTCGGAAAAAGCGTTTCATAAGCTGGTGAAGTTTGAGAATGTCGCTTTGGATTTAGCACACGGATTATTATTGGGAACACGGATTGCACGGGATGGAACGGATTTACACGGATGGCAGTCAACAGTCAACAGTGCCGCATGGAAAAATCTGTGTAAATCCGTTCCATCCCGTGCAATCCGTGTTCCCAATAATATTCCGTATGCCTATAATGCCCCTTTGAGCCGTCCCACGGCGGCCACGTCGGTGGCGGTCACGGTGAGGCCTGGCGTGGCGGTGGCGGTGGCGGGGTCGATGCGGTAGATGGTGGGATAGCTGCCGTCGGTGGTGCGGATGGGCACGTAGGCCGCCCCGTCCTCGCTGTAGGGCGTGCCGATGGACACCAGCAGGTCGGCGGCGGGCAGCCCCTCGGTCACCACGGTGAGTTCGCCCGTCTCGCCCCGGAACACGGCCAGTTCGTTGGTGGGCGCGTTGGTACCGGCCATGGTGCCCGAGCTGTACATCTGGAGCAGGAAGTAGTCGCCCGTGATGTGCCAGCAGCGGTACAGCGGGTGGCGGTTGCCCAGCTCCTCGATGCAGTGGTAATAGTCGGGGTCGAAGTCCGTCTCGCCCGCCTTGATGCGCACCACGCCCGAGGGCAGCTGACCCTGCACCTTCTTCAGGTCGTCGCTGGAGGTGGCGGTGCGTCCGTAGCCAGGCGAGAACACGTAGAGGTCGCCGTTGTCGGCCGCCCAGATGGTCTGGTAGTACTGCGACCTGCGCCGCCCGCTGGCGAAGCCTATCTTGCCCGTGCGGGCAATCGTGGGCGTGTTGTCAAACGAGTCGCCGCTGTAGATGGCCACGAAGGCCGAGTCCGGGTATTGCGTGGAGGGGATTTGCCCCGGGGTGTACTGTCCCGACCCGCTGCCGCCCGTGGTGGTGGCCACCAGGGCGGGGTCGGTCACCTTGTCGGGGAAGGCTTTCACGCCGTAATGGCTCATGCCCATGGGCACCACGGAGGTGTAGAGCCGTCCGTTGGCTTCCACGAACCCGGCGAAGCTCACGATTTCGCCGTTGCCGAGGAAGTTCTCGGCGATGCGGCTGCCCGTGGTGGTCGTGCCGGTCTTGGAGTTGAGGTAGTTGAACTGGAGGTACTTGGCCTTGTAGCCGTCCATCTCCTCCTGCGTGCCGTCGTTGGTGGAGCAGGTGATGACGTTGTCGCCCCACACGCCGTAGGTGGTGATGCGGTTGAATGTGTACTTGCGGGCTTCGCGCACCCGGCCCGTGGCGGCATCGAGGCCGTAGGACGAGCCGGTGCCCGCCTCGCCGTCGTTGTACTTGAGGCTGAACAGGTAGTCGTCGCCGTAGAACACCCAGTAGGAGCCGCCGATGGTCTCCGTGCCGCTCCCCACGGAGGTGACGTTGCCGCCGGTGAGCGAGTCGGCGGTGACCAGGTAGGTGGCATCGTCGTTGGTGGCGGCGATGACGTATTTGTCTACTGCGGGAGTGGGCTCGTTGCCGTTGCCGCCGCTGGGTTCGCACGAGGTGAAGAGGCCTGCCGCGCCCGTGGCGGCGAGGCCGAGGAGGATGAGAGTCGTTGTCTTCATTGTCGTTATGCTATTTGTTATTAGTTAGTATGGATTGCATGTTATGTAGAGACAAGGCATGCCTTGTCTCCTCGTGTCCCATTCCCTTTCATTATAGCGATTTCTGTGGGAGACAAGGCATGCCTTGTCTCTACCGGGGGAACGCACCATTTCATTTGTTATTGGAAAACATCCCCGCATGTTGCCTGCTTGCAGGTGATACATCCGTGTCCATCCGTGTTCCAATCTGAAATTTGAAATCTGGAATCCGTCATCATTTCCCGTTCAGGTATATCCGCACCTTGCCGTAGAAGGCGCGTCCGGCCTTTTGCAGGCTGAAGTTGTCGTACAGCTTCGCGTCGGTCAGGTTGCGGCATTCGAAGGACAGGTTGTACCGCCCGTCCCGCAGGCTGTAGGACACGGAGAGGTTGTGCGCCAGCTGCTCGGGCACGCGGATTTTGCTGTCCGGGTCGCCGAATGCCTCCCAGTACAGGGGGAAGTCGTGCATCCAATAGCCGTCGTAGCTCACGGTGAGCACGTTGCCTTCGGCAAAGAGGTCGTGCCAATGGAACGAGGCATCGAAGTTGGCGTACAGGTAGGGCTGGTTGGGGATGCGCTGGCCGTAGGTGAGCGACTGTTGCTGCGTGCCCTCGGCCACGGTGCGTTCGGCGTCGCGGGCGTTGAGGTTGTTGAACGTGCCGCCCACGCTGAGCCACCGCGCGTAGCTGTAGCGCAGGCTGACGTTGAAGCCCCGGGTGACGACGCGCCCGTGGTTTTCGTAGTAGCCGAAGCTCATGCTGCTCACGGTGGAGAGGCCGCGGCGGATGTAGTCTTTCGTGTCGCGGTAGATGAGGCCGCCCTCCACGGTGAGCGCGTGCCGCCCGAAGCAGGGCGTGTAGTCCAGGTTGAGGTTGAAGTTGTCGCTGCGTTCGGGGCGCAGGTCGGCCCGCCCGGCTTCCAGGTCCTCGTCGCCGAAGAGTTCGTCGGTGGTGGGCAGGCGGTAGGCCTTTTCGTAGGACAGCTTGGCTTGCAACCCGCGCAGGGGCAGCCAGGTGGCGGTGGCCCCGTAGCCCAGCGAGCCGAACGACTTGCGCATGAGGATGTAGTCGCCTATGCCGTCGTCGCTTTGGGAGACGGGTCCCTCGTTGAACTGGTGGTAGTATTTGGCGAAGGCCGACACCTGCCACCGCTCGGAGGGCATGAAGCGGTACGCGAGTCCGCTGATGTTCTTGCGGGTGCGCTTGGGCAGGTCGAAGTCCGACAGCTTGGAGCTGCCCGCGATGTAGGAGCGGGTGGTGCGGTTGAAGGTGCTCAGCACGTGGCTGAGGGTGAAGTGGTGCGCCTGCCCCAGGCGGTAGGTGGCCGTGAAGGTGGCGTTGAAGTTGGAGTTGAGCGACTCGTTGTTCTGCGCCGACTGCTCGCCCTGCACGCCGGTGTATTTCCTGTCGCCGAACCAGTTGTATTTGTAGGAAGCCGTGTCGATGTTGTGCGTCACGTTGTGGTTGTAGTTGGCCGTGAGCACCACGTCCAGCCCGGGGGTGAGCAGGTTGCGCTTGCTGTACTCCAGCGAGGGGGTGAGCGTGTGGCCCCGGCGGTGCTTCTGGCCGAAGACGACGTATTGGTACACGCCCGTCTGTATCTCCTTGTAGAAGTTGCTCCAGGTGAACGAGGCCACCAGGCGGTCGGCCCAGGGCTTGCCCACCACGCCCACCTTGCCGATGGCCGCCTCGTTGTGGAAGGCGTCGTTGAAGCGGCGCACGTGGTGGATGACGTTGGGGTCGGTGCTCTCGGTGATGCCGTCGTCGCCGAACTCGGTCACGTAGTTATCTATGTAATAATTGTTGTCCGAATAGTTCTGGAAGGCGTTGACCTCGTACATCAGCCCGTTTTTGAACGTCTGCCCGGCGTGCACGTAGGACTTGTGGGTGTTGAACGAGCCGTAGGAGTACGACGCGTCCACGAACCAGCGGCGGCGTTGCTTGTTGGTCACGATGTTGATGACCCCGCCGATGGCATCGGCCCCGAAGGCCACGGGCACCACGCCCTTGTACACTTCGATGCGCTCGGCGAAGTTCACGGGGATGTTGTTGAGGTCGAACGCCCGTCCCGCCCCTTCCTGCGGCACGCCGTCGATGAACACCTTGACGTGCCGCCCGCTGAAGCCGTCGAGCGTCACCTGCATGTCCGACCCCACGCCGCCCGACTCCCGCAGCCGCAATCCCGGCAGCTGCATGAGCACGTCGCCCAGGTTGCGCGCGGTGTTGTGCAGTTCCTTGGTGTCGATGGCCGCCACGTTGAAGGCCGACCGCTTCACGCGTTCCGCCCCGCGCGACACCACTTCCACCTCGTCCAGCTGGTGCACCGAGGGCTTGATGCGGACGGAGCGGTGGGCGTGCTCGCCTTCGCGCAACTCCACGTGGCTTTCGTGCGTGTCGTAGCCCATGGCCGACACCACCAGCGTGTAGCTGCCCGCCGGGGCCGAGAGGCGGTATGCCCCTTCCGCGTCGGTGGTGCAGCCGTAGGTGGTGCCCTTGAGATACACGGTGGCGAAGTCGATGATTTCTTTCTCGGTGGAGGTGACGTGGCCGCTGACGAGCGGTTGTTGCGCTTCGGCCGATGCCCATAGGGGGAAAAGCAGGATACATAGGGGAAGCGGCAGGGAGCGGATAAGGAAGTTATTCGTTCTCGTCATGCAATGCGTACCTTTTTTGAATGGATTGCAAAGGTACGCCCGTCCGCCTGCCGGGGCAATCCTCACAAATGGGTATTTTGCCCTGCCGGCAAGGGGGAGGGATTAGCCATTTGTGGGGAGGGGAAATGAAAAACGCGCCTGCGGGCCGATGCCCCGCAGACGCGCTTTTTATGAAGGGATGCAGTTTCCTGTTACCGCACCATGACCTTTTTACCCTTCCAGCGAATTCCACCCCTGCGCCTTCAGGGCGATTTCCTCGCCTTGGCGGCCCACGAGGTTAAGCCCCAGTTCGGGCTTGGTCATGTGCCCTACGATGCCGACGTTGTCAAGGCCGATGACTTTCTCGTAGTCGTCCATCGACACGGTGAAGAGCAACTCGTAGTCTTCCCCGCCGTTGAGGGCGGCGGTAACGATATTCATGTTCAGTTCCTCGGCCATGACGGCAGCCTCGTAGCTGATGGGTATCTTGTCTTCGTACACGCGGCAGCCCGTGTTGCTTTGCGAACAGATGTGCATCAGTTCGGACGACAGCCCGTCGGAAATGTCCATCATGGCGGTGGGCACGATGCCCTTCTCGCGCAACTGGAGGATGATGTCGCGGCGGGCTTCGGGTTTCAGCTGGCGTTGCAGGATGTAGTCGCGTCCCTCGAAGTCGGGCTGCGCGTCGGGGTTGCCGTCGAACACGAGCTTTTCACGCTCCAGCAGCTGCAAGCCCATGTAGGCCGAGCCGAGGTCGCCCGACACGCAGATAAGGTCGTTGGGGCGGGCACCGTTGCGGCAGACGATTTTGCCTTCTTCTCCCTCGCCCAGGCAGGTGATGCTGATGGCCAGCCCGGTGAGCGAAGCCGAGGTGTCGCCCCCCACCAGGTCCACCCCGTAGTTTTCGCAGGCCTGACGGATGCCGGCGTAGAGGGCTTCCAAGTCCTCGATGCAGAAGCGTTTCGACACGCCGAGCGACACCGTGATTTGCTTCGGCTCGCCGTTCATGGCGTAGATGTCGGAAAAGTTGACCACGGCGGCCTTGTAGCCAAGGTATTTGAGCGGCACGTAGGTAAGGTCGAAGTGTACGCCCTCCAGCAGCAGGTCGGTGGTGACGAGCGTGCGCTTGCCTGCATAGTCCAGCACGGCGGCATCGTCGCCCACGCCTTTGAGGGTGGAGGGATTGGCGGGCTTGAACGGTTCGGTCAGGTGCTTGATAAGCCCGAACTCGCCCAGGGTGGAAATTTCTGTACGTTGCATGATTCAGTTACGAGTTACTGGTTACGAGTTAGAAGTTACGGGGGAGGGGTACGCGAAGAAAGGAAGATAATTTTGTCCCTTTGCGCCTTTCCGTCTTGGCGTACCGGCCTAAAACCGTTCTATCTTCTCCACGCGGCGTTGGTGCCGTCCGCCTTCGTAGTCGGTGGCGAAGAACACATCGACCAGCGCGAGGGCTTCTTCCGTCGAGATGAAGCGTGCGGGCAGGGAAAGCACGTTCGCGTTGTTGTGCTGGCGTGCCAGGGCGGCCAGTTCCGGCTTCCAGCATAGGGCGGCCCGCACGCCGGTGTGACGGTTGGCGGTCATGCTCACGCCGTTGCCGCTGCCGCAGCAGGCAATGCCCATGTCGCATTCGCCCGTGGCCACGGCATGTGCCAGGGGGTGCGCAAAGTCGGGGTAATCGACGCTTTCTGCCGAATACGTCCCGCAGTCCTTCACTTCGCCCGCTTGTTTCGAGCGGAGATGTTCTATGATTTTGCCTTTCAGTTCGTAGCCCGCGTGGTCGCTGCACACGGCTATCTTCAGTTCGCTTAGTGGTTTCATGCGGAGTGTTTTTTTTGCCCGCAGATAACGCAGATAAGCGCAGATGCCTGCTCGTATCGTGGTCTCTGTGGCGTATTATTTGTTTACATAATGAATCTTCCAATAGAAAAGCCTCGGCTTCATCCTGCGGGAGATGGTCACGCGTAGGCTTCCACGTCGGCGCGGCTTATCTCGCCGCCGCCGAGGATAATGAGCCGCTCCACCACGTTGCGCAGTTCGCGGATATTGCCCGTCCAGCTGCGTTCCTGCAAGGCGGCCACCGCTTCGGGGGCAAACCGCTTGGTGGGGATGCCCTGCTCGGCAGAGATTTGCTCGGCAAAGTACGCCACCAGCAGGGGGATGTCTTCTTTCCGCTCGTCGAGCGTCGGCACGTGGATGGGGATGACGTTCAGCCGGTGGAACAGGTCTTCGCGGAAGTTGCCTTTTTCTATCTCGCGCTTCAGGTCCTTGTTGGTCGCCGCGAACACCCGCACGTTCACGCGGATGGTCTTGTCGCTGCCCACGCGGGTCAGTTCGTTCTCCTGGAGCACCCGCAGCACCTTGGTCTGCGCCGCCAGGCTCATGTCGCCTATTTCGTCGAGGAAGATGGTGCCGCCGTCGGCCTGCTCAAACTTGCCGATGCGCTGCTTGACTGCCGAGGTGAAAGCCCCTTTCTCGTGGCCGAAGAGTTCGCTTTCGATGAGTTCGGACGGGATGGCGGCGCAGTTCACCTCCACGAAGGGAGCGTTGGCGCGGTGGCTCTGCTCGTGCAGCAGGTGCGCCACCACCTCCTTGCCCGTGCCGTTCGCGCCGGTTATCAGCACCCGCGCTTCGGTGGGTGCCACGCGGTCGATGAGCTGGCGCACCCGCTCGATGGCGGGCGAGCGGCCTATCATCTGGTATTTGTGGGCTATCTTCTTTTTCAACGCCTTGGTCTCCACCACCAGGTTGCCCTTGTCGAGGGCGTTGCGCACCGTGACGAGCAGGCGGTTGAGGTCGATGGGCTTCTCGATGAAGTCGAACGCCCCTTTCTTGAGGGCTTCCACGGCGGTTTCGATGGTGCCGTGTCCCGATATCATGACGATGGGGGCTTCCACGCCCCGTGCCAGGAGCGCGTCGAGCAGCTCCATGCCGTCCATGCCGGGCATCTTGATGTCCGAGAAGATGAGGTCGAACGTCTCCCGCCCGACGGCTTCGAGGGCCTGCGCCCCGTCCTCGGCCAGCGTCACGGTGTGCTGCTCGAACTCGAGGATGTCCTTCATCGTGCTGCGGATGCTGCGCTCGTCGTCTATGATTAAGATGTGTGCCATCGTTGTTGTGCTAGGGTACGCGAGGGAATATCTTTCCCCTTGGCGTTCTTGTCATTTCGACCGTAGGGAGAAATCTTCTCCTATAATAATAAGCCACTGTGGGATTTCTCGCTGCGCTCGAAATGACGTGCCCGCCAGTGAAATGGGATTTCTCCGCGCAGACGTGGGCAGGGGGTGGGGCATGCCTTGCCGCTTACCCCCTGCTTTCTTGCCCCTTACCTCTTGCTTTCTTGCCTCTGTCACAGGTCCTGCCCTATGTCGCGGCGGTAGTACTTGCCTTCGAAGTCCACCGCGGCGGCATTGGCGTAGGAGCGTTGCAGGGCTTCTTCTTTGGTCGCGCCGTAGGAGGTGAGGGCGATGACGCGTCCCCCGGCGGTGACCACGTGGCCGTCCTGCTCGGCGGTGCCGGCGTGGAAGGCGATGCCGTCGGTCACGCGGTCGAGGCCGGTGATTTCCTTGCCTTTCTCGTAGGCCTCGGGGTAGCCCCCCGACACGAGCATCACCGTGGTGGCGCAGCGGGGGTCTATCTCCAACGTCCTTTCGTCGAGGTTTTCCTCGGCCACGCCTTCGAAGAGGTCCACGATGTCCGACTGGATGCGCGGCATGACCACTTCGGTTTCGGGGTCGCCCATGCGGGCGTTGTATTCGATGACGTAGGGTTCGCCCTGCACGTTGATGAGGCCGAAGAAGATGAAGCCCTTGTAGGGGATGCCGTCCTGCTGCAGGCCTTCGATGGTGGGGCGGATGATGCGCTTCTCCACCTGCTGCATGAAGGCCTCGTCGGCGAAGGGCACGGGCGACACGGCTCCCATGCCGCCGGTGTTGAGGCCGGTGTCGCCTTCGCCCACGCGCTTGTAGTCCTTGGCCACGGGCAGCAGCTTGTAGTGCTTGCCGTCGGTGAGCACGAACACCGAGCACTCGATGCCCGAGAGGTACTGCTCGATGACCACCGTGCGGCTGGCTTCGCCGAACTTGCCCTCGAGCATGGCGTACAGCTCGCTCACCGCCTCGTAGAAGTCGTCGATGATGAGCACGCCCTTGCCCGCCGCCAGGCCGTCGGCCTTGAGCACGTAGGGGGGCTTCAGTTCCTTCATGAAGGCGACGGCGTCGTGCACCGTCTTGCCCGTGACGCTCAGGTAGCGGGCGGTGGGGATGCCGTGGCGCGCCATGAACTGCTTGGAGAAGTCCTTGCTGCCTTCGAGCTGCGCGCCTTTCTTGCCCGGGCCGATGACGGGGATGTGCTTCACGTCGTCGTTGCTGGCGAAGTAGTCGGCGATGCCTTTCACCAGGGGGTCTTCCGGCCCGACGACCACCATGCCGATGTTGTAGTCGAGCGCGGCCTGGCGGATGGCCGCGAAGTCGCTCACGCCGATGGGCAGGTTGGTGCCCAGCGAGGCCGTGCCCGCGTTGCCGGGGGCGATGTAGAGGTGGGACACTTTGTCGCTTTGGGCTATCTTCCATGCCAGGGCGTGTTCGCGCCCGCCCGAACCGAGGAGTAGGATGTTCATGTCTATGTGAGTTACAAGTTACGAGTTACAAGTTACGAGTTACAAGTGGGCTACGAGCTACGAGCTACAAGCTACGAGTGCCATTCCGCTTTGGGCAAGGCCAACGGCCTTGTGGCTTTCAGCGTAGGGCACCGCCCTACGTGCGGGGACGAGGGGGCTGCGCGCACCGCCAACCCGTAGCTTGTAGCCCGTAGTCCCTAATCTATTCTTCCCCCGAGCCGTCCCAGCAGTGGGTGCAGAGGTCGGCCTTGGGCAGCCCGATGGCGGCCACGAGGTTCTCCAGCGAGTTGAATTTGAGCGTGGTGATGTGCAGTTCGCGGCGCATCTCGTCCACGAGGCGTTCGTATTGGGGCGTGCCCGTCTGGCGGTACAGCTCCAGGTCCTTGCTGTCGTCGCCTTCGAGGCGGCGGATGATTTGCCTGGCTTTCAGCTCCAGCTCGGACTTCGAGGCGGTGAAGTTGAGGTAGGGGCAGCCGTAGAGCAGGGGCGGGCAGGCGATGCGCATGTGCACTTCGCGGGCGCCGTAGTGGTAGAGGATGTTCACGTTGTCGCGCAGCTGGGTGCCCCGCACGATGGAGTCGTCGCAGAAGATGACGCGCTGCCCGCGCAGGAGGGTCTTGTTGGGGATGAGCTTCATCTTGGCGATGAACTCGCGCATCTCCTGCCGGGAGGGGGTGAAGCTGCGGGGCCAGGTGGGGGTGTATTTGATGAAGGCGCGCTTGTAGGGCACGCCCATGCCCACGGCGTAGCCCAGCGCGTGCCCCACGCCCGAGTCGGGGATGCCGGCCACGTAGTCCACGTCCTTGAGGGTGTCTTCGCGGGCCATGGCCACGCCTCCGCGGTAGCGCACCTCGTCGACGTTGATGCCTTCGTATTCGGACACGGGGTAGCCGTAGTACACCCACAGGAAGGAGCATACCTGCCGCCTGCACCCGGGCCGCCGCAGTTGCTCGAAGCCGTCGGCGGTGAGGCGCACGACTTCGCCCGGGCCGAGGTTGTAGTCGATTTCGTAGCCGAGGTTGGGGAAGCCGCACGGCTCGTTCGACACGGCCATCGCCCCGTCCTTGCGCCCGAGGATGAGGGGGATGCGCCCGTAGCGGTCGCGGGCGGCGATGATGCCCTGCTCGGTGAGCACCAGGAGCGTGCACGAGCCTTGGACGCTGCGCTGCACGATGTCGATGCCCTCGGCGAAGTCGCGTCCCTGGTTGATGAGCAGGGCGACCAGCTCGGTGGGGTTCGTTGCGCCCGAGCTGAGCTCGGAGAAGTGCGCCCCGGCGTCGATGAGGCGGCTTTCCAGTTCGGGCAGGTTGTTGATTTTGGCCACGGTGACCACGGCCCACCGCCCCAGGTGCGAGTTCATCACGATGGGCTGGGGGTCGGTGTCGCTGATGACGCCGATGCCCGAGCGGCCGGTGAGCTTGTCCAGCTCGCCCTCGAACTTGCTGCGGAAGTAGGCGTTCTCCAGGTTGTGGATGGAGCGGCGCAGGCCGCTGCCCGTCCACGTGGCCAGCCCGCCGCGCTTGGTGCCCATGTGCGAGTTGTAGTCCGTGCCGTAGAACAGGTCGTAGATGCACTCTCCGTGCGAGATGGTGCCGAATATGCCTCCCATTTGTCTATTCCTTATATATATATGTCAGATGCGTTTCCTGCCCGCGCCCCCTTCCCGCCGGCGGCGCGGCGTCGGGTGCAAAGATAATGCATTCTCCGCACAAAACCGCGCCCCGCGCCGGGTTAAGATGCGGGGGCGGGGGGCTTGCATGTTCCGGAATAATTCCGTAAGTTTGCCCTGTGCTGCGGGGGCGGAAACGGCGGTGGTACGACGCCGGAAGCGTCGGTGGTACGACACCGGCTGCGTCGGTGGTACGACACCGGCTGCGTCGGTGGTGCGACGCAGGCCGCGCCGGTGGTACGACGCTGCGGCCGACCCGGAAAGCACGCTCCCGCCCCGCCGGAACGCCTGCGGAGGGGACGGGGGCACGAGCGACATACAGGCGGATGTAGAACGCCATAAACCTTTTATTATCATGGCTATACGTTACAAACTTGTCCAGAAGCGGAATCCGCAGGATCCCGAAGGACCGAGAAAATGGTATGCCACCACGAACGCGCAAGGGGCATTGCCGGAAACCGAAATGATGAAGCGCGCGACGAAGAACAGCACCGTGTCGCCCGGCGAATTCCGCCTGTCGATGGAAGCCTTGGTGTCCTACGTGCCCGAGGAACTGCGCAACGGGCGCAACGTGCGCATACCCGGGTTGGGCACGTTCCGCATGACCTTCAAGAGCCAGGGAGCCGACACCGTGGAAGGGTATGACGCGAACGAGATGATTTACGAGCCGCGCGTCACCTTCCTGCCCGAAGCCTCGTTCCGCGAAGCCCTCATCAACGGGCTGGAGTTCGAGGACGGCGGCGTGCTCGAGGACGGCGTGAGCTACGCCTCCCGCGCCGACTACAAGAAGGCCAAGGAAGGCGGCACGGAGCAGGGCTAAACCCCCAACCCCCTGAAGGGGGCTTTGGCGGATGCGGGGAGGATATTCCAACCGCAAAGAACGCAGAGGGCGCAAAGGATTGGCGCGGCACGGTTGACCGTTGACTGTCGACCGTCGTCCGCCGTCCTTTGCGCCCTCTGCGTTCTCTGCGGTTAACCAAAGCCCCCTTCAGGGGGTTGGGGGTAGCCCCCCCTTCGGGGGGGGTGGGGGGGCTATTCGTACTCCTGCCAGCTCTTGATGCGGATGTCCTCCTGCCGCAGGGTGCAGAAGGCCTCGATGAAGGCCGAGGCCAGCCGCGCGTTGGTGATGAGCGGGATGTTGTGGTCGATCGCCCCGCGGCGGATGCGGTAACCGTTCGTCAGCTCGCGCCGCGTGTGGTTCTTCGGGATGTTGATGACCAGCTCGAAGCGGTGCGAGGCCATCAGGTCCATCACGTTGTTCGGCTTCCCCTCGTCCGGCCACGACACCACCTGGCTCTCCACGCCGTTCTCCGCCAGGAAGCGGCTCGTGCCCGCCGTGGCGTACAGCTCGTAGCCGTGCGCCTGCAGCATCCGGCATCCTTCGAGCAAATCGACCTTCGACTTCGGGTCGCCCGACGACACCATCACCGTCTTCCTCGGCACGGCGTAGCCCACCGCAATCATGGCCGTGAGCAGCGCCTCGTTGAAGTCGTCGCCCAGGCATCCCACCTCGCCGGTGGACGACATGTCGACGCTCAGCACGGGGTCGGCGTTCTGCAAACGGCCGAAGGAGAACTGCGACGCCTTCACCCCGATCCAGTCGATGTCGAACTCCGAGCGGTCCGCCCGCGTGTAGGGCGCGCCCAGCATGATGCGCGTGGCGGTGTCGATGAAGTTGCGCTTCAGCACCTTCGACACGAAGGGGAACGAGCGCGACGCGCGGAGATTGCACTCGATGACCTTCACGTAGTTGTTCCGCGCCAGGTATTGGATGTTGAAGGGGCCGCTGATGCGCAGCTCCTTGGCAATCTTGCGGCTGATGCGCTTGATGCGCCGGGCCGTCTCGAAGTAAATCTTCTGCGCCGGGAAGACGAGCGTGGCGTCGCCCGAGTGCACGCCGGCGAACTCCACGTGCTCCGAGATGGCGTACTCCACGATTTCGCCGTCGTGCGCCACCGCGTCGAACTCGATTTCCTTGGCGTTCTGCATGAACTGCGACACCACCACGGGGTATTCCTTGGAGACGGTCTTCGCCAGGCGCAGGAACGTCTCCAGCTCCTCCTCGTTGTGGCACACGTTCATGGCCGCCCCGCTAAGCACGTACGACGGGCGCACCAGCACCGGGTAGCCCACCTCCCGCACGAAGGCCCCGATGTCCTCCAGGCTCGTCAGCTCGCGCCAGGCGGGCTGGTCCACGCCCAGCTGGTCGAGCATGGAGGAGAACTTGTTGCGGTCCTCCGCCCGGTCGATGGAGAGGGGCGAGGTGCCCAGGATGGGCACGTGCTGGCGGTGCAGGCGCATGGCCAGGTTGTTGGGTATCTGCCCGCCCATGGAGATGATGACCCCGTGGGGACGCTCCAGGTCGAGCACGTCCATCACCCGCTCGAACGACAGCTCGTCGAAGTACAGCTTGTCGCACACGTCGTAGTCGGTGGACACCGTTTCCGGGTTGTAGTTGATCATGATGGAATGGTAGCCGAGCCGCCGGGCCGTCTGCACGGCGTTGACCGAGCACCAGTCGAATTCCACCGACGAGCCGATGCGGTAGGCGCCCGAGCCGAGCACCACGACGGAGGCCCCTCCCGGCCTCCCCGAAGGGGAGGAGAGTTCTCCCCCTTCGGGGGAGTTAGAGGGGGCATCGCCATAGGTGAGATACAG
>CALUML010000031.1 GCA_944321745.1 uncultured Bacteroidales bacterium | reverse complement strand
TGGAGGGTGGGAGACACCGCGGCGGCCACGAGGACGCCATGCCCGGTGGCCAGTTCGCCGATGCAGCGGGACAAGTCGTCCACAGGCGTGACGGCCAGTTGCATCCCCAGGCTGTCGGCGAAGCGTTTCAGAATCTCGTATTGGAAGCCGCGCCACAGCCCGTCGCTGTCCCGCGCCGCCCCCGTGCTGCTGCCGTCCGTCAGGGCGCGGAGCGTGCCTTGCTGCCGGATGTCGGCCAGCGTGCGGGGCGCGGGGGCGTGGTCGCTTTTCCTCACGAGGAGCGACAAGGCCATCAGCAGGACGAAAAAGCATCCCCCGGCCACGTATATCGGTGTGTGCTTGCGGCGGCTCATGGGGGCGTCAGTTGTAGAAGTTCCACGAAATGCCCATGCGGAACGTGTTGGGGTTGATGGGGTAGCGGGGCATGGAGTAGTAGTCGCCCTCCATGAACGACTGGTTGAAGTGGTACCACTTGACGAAGAAGCGCACCTGCTTGAGGTGGAAGTTGAGGTAGAGGTTCATCACCGGGTAGTTGCCGATGCGCACTTCGTCCTGCACGAAGAACTGCCCCGTGGCGGGCATGTAGTCGGGCGCGTAGTAGGCCGTGTGGTAGCGCAGGTCGATGCCGAATTGCACGTCGAGCACCTTGAACCATTGGTCCAGGTAGTAGAAGTTGTGGTAGAGGGTGATCGTGGGCAGGGGCAGTATCTCCGGGCGCGAGGTGAACTGGTACACCACGTTGTTTTCCAAAAAGAACCTCCAGAAGCGGAAGTCCTGCTTCAGGTTCACGGCCAGCACCTGCGTGCTGCCGTCGAACTGCTGCGGCAGGGCGTTGCGGTCGTAGTAGATGAGGTTGCTCACGTTCTCGAACGTCACGTCCAGGCGGGTGCGCTTGGTGGGGATGGCGAGCGTGCCTCCCACCTGCGTGCGGTAGGTGCGGTTGAAGTCGTTGTGCCAGCGGAAGTGGTTGGAGCTGTATTGTTCCTGGAAGAACGACGGGCTCTCGTTGCTCATCGCCCCGCGGGCGGTGATGGCCACGCTGTCGCGCCACAGGCGGAAGAAGCCGCTGAGGTCGCCCGTGAGGCGGAAGTCGCCCGCCTGCGCCCCCAGCACGTCCAGCTCGGCGTTGATGTTGTACTTGATGTGCGTGCCCCGCTGCTTGGACAGCACGCCCCCCACTTTCGTGCGGCTGCGGTTCGTGCGTTGCAGCGTGGCCGAGTCGCTCATCATCGTGTACCGTTCGATGTCGTTCGTCAGGTAGGCGGTGAGGCCGAACTGCATCCACTTGTTGAACTCCTCCTCGATGCTCACCGACACGGTGTTCGAGATGGTTTGCAGGGCGGCTGTGTCGCGCGTGGTGGTGGGCGAGAAGTAGGTGTTGGCGTAGAAGGCCGTGTCCGCCGTCGGTTCCAGGTAACGCTTGCGCTGTTCGGCGAGCTTGAGGGTGTGGGCGAAGCGCGTCACGGGCACGAAGTCCACCCGCACCGAGTCTTCGGACACCTGCACCTTGCGCTCGAAGCCCAGGCTGTAGCTGTGGTTGTACACGAAGGCGTTGTAGCTGTAGCCCGAATAGCCCGGCCCTTGCAGGCGGGTGGGCAGCACCTGCGGGTCGTTCAGGTTGTCGCCGTGCAGGTCGTCGGGGTTGGCCAGGCCGCCGTTCTCGTAATTGTCCATCTTGTTGAACATGAATGCCCCCGACGCGCTGTACCGCCGTCCGTCGTAGCTGGCGAAGAGGTCGCCCGACAGCCGCTTGGTCGATTGGTTCTCGTATTCGCCGATGGCGCGGGTGTAGTCCAGTTCCAGGCCGAAGTTCAGCCGTTTGTTGGCGTTGGCCGTGAAGAGGAAGCGCACGTTATCCTCGTCGCGGTAGTTCACGGCAATGCCCCCCAGGTACTCCAGGCGGCTGTACGGGCCTTTCGTGTTGTAGAAGGTCACGTTGTCCGGCCTCCTCACGTAGGGGTCGTAGGCATCGGCGAAGATGAAGGGCGAGTTGAACGGGCGGTCGAAGTAGAGCTTCGACTGGAGGGGCGACCCCAGGTTGCCGTTGTACGAATTGGCGATGCTGTAGCGGTCGATCGCGTTCACGTCCTGGAAGTTGACGTGCGCCGTGTCCACCGGGATGCTGTCGGCCAAGGCGATGGGCGACACCACGTGCCACGCCTTGAGGTGGCGCACCGAGTCGCGCTTGAAGAACGCAAGCCCCGGCCCTTGCGCGTGGGTCGAGGCAACGGCGAACACCATTATATATATGTATGATAAAAGCGATTTCCTCACAACGGGGGCAAAGATAGTGAAAGTCGGGCGCAAAGCAATCAAGTTTACTTGAAATTGCTTTGCCGAGACGCATCCTATCTTCTGCAAAGATAGTGAAAGGTGAGGGCTGTGGCAAATGAAAACGAAGTTTTCTGATTGGGCGTTGCCGAACCGCCTCCTATCTTATGGAAAGATAGTGAAAGGTGAGGGCAGTGGCAAGTCCGCCAAGTAAGGGCGGACAGGGGCGGGCCGTCCCGCGGCAGCGTCCGTGTGGAAATATTTTTCTGTTACTATGGAAATTTTGCCGCGTTACTACGGAAATCCCGCCGCGCACTGGCGGAATTTTGGCCTTCGCGGGGAGGGCTGGCAGGCGCGGGCGTACGCCGTGCCTTGTTTCTGGAAACAAGCGAATAAATTTCTCCCGACGTTTTATCAATTTAAAAATAAGCCGTATATTTGCACGCTCAAAACGAGCAATAGCAATCAATCGTATAACCATTTAATTGTTAGGAGGAACTCACCATCGCAAAACAACTACAAAGAGGCCCTCGCCCGCAACGGGGAGGGGGCAGGCCGCAAGCCCAACACCGAATTAACGAACACATCCGTGGCGTGAAGGAAGTGCGCCTGGTGGGCGACAACGTGGAACAAGGCGTGTACCCCATTCTGGAAGCCGTCCGGATTGCCGAGGAACAAGGGCTTGACTTGGTGGAAATCTCGCCCACCGCAGTGCCTCCGGTTTGCAAGGTTATCGATTACCAGAAGTTCTTGTACCAGCAGAAGAAGAAGGAAAAAGAACAGAAGGCCAAGGCAGCCAAGGTGGTGCTGAAGGAAATCCGCTTCGGCCCGCAGACCGACGACCACGACTACAACTTCAAGTTGAAACATGCCATGGGCTTCCTCAAGGAGGGCTGCAAGGTGAAAGCCTACGTGTTCTTCAAGGGGCGTTCCATCTTGTTCAAGGAGCAGGGCGAGGTGCTGTTGCTGCGCTTTGCCAACGACCTGGAGGAGTACGCCAAGGTGGACAGCATGCCCGTGCTCGAAGGCAAGCGCATGATACTGATGCTATCGCCCAAAAAGCCGGGCAAGTGACGGTGTTTGGATTTAATTGTAATTTAAAATATAGTAGAAATGCCTAAAATGAAGACTAACTCCGGTGCCAAAAAAAGATTCGCTCTTACCGGAACAGGGAAAATTAAAAGGAAACATGCTTACAAGAGCCACATCCTGACGAAGAAGACAAAGAAGCAAAAACGCAACCTCACCCGTACCGGCTTGGTGGACAAAGCCAACGCCCAGAGCGTGCGCAAGCTGCTTTGCCTGAAGTAATCTCTTGTGGAATCTTTTTAAACGTTTTTTTTAATTTCAAACAGAACAGTTAGCTTCAAGTCCGTGACCCTGCGGGGCATGGCGCTAATGTTCACAAATCATTTTAATCATGCCAAGATCAGTTAATCACGTTGCTTCACGCAACAGAAGGAAAAGAATCCTGAGCCTTACCAGGGGCTATCACCTGGCCCGCAAAAACGTGTGGACCGTTGCCAAAAATACCTGGGAAAAAGGGTTGCTGTATGCTTACCGCGACCGCAAGGTGAAAAAACGCAACTTCCGCGCCCTGTGGATACAGCGTATCAACGCCGCCGCCCGCCTCGAAGGCATGTCGTACTCCAAGCTCATGGGGGCGTTGCACAAGGCCGGTATCGAAATGAACCGCAAGGTACTGGCCGACTTGGCCATGAACCACCCCGAAGCGTTCAAGGCCATCGTGCAGAAAGCGAAGAACGCGTAACACAACGTGTAGAATGGTTGAAACTGAAGGCCGTGCTTGCCAAGCGAGCACGGCCTTCTTCATATAGACACCCGCAATGGCAAGGGATAGGATTACGTACGAAAAGGAGTCGGTGGCGTTGATGATACGCTTCTATTGCCGCAGGCAGCATGGCGGGGATGAGTTGTGTGAGGAATGCCGCGCCTTGTTGCTGTATGCCAAGGCCCGGCTCGACCGCTGCCCGTTTGGCAACGGGAAAACGGCCTGCTCTGCTTGCAAGGTGCATTGCTATCGTCCCGATATGCGCGACCGCATCCGCCAGGTGATGCGCTATGCAGGTCCCCGTATGTTGCTATACCATCCGTGGGTGTTCCTGAGGCACTATTTGGGCGGGTAGTGTTGCTCTTTGATGGAGGAATAACAACACGAAGGGTCAGCCTGTCACATAGGCTGACCCTTCGCATTTGATTGTTACAGATTGCTAACTGTTAACTCTTAGCTATTAACTGCTCGCTCTCCGCTCTATCAGCACGGTGGCGTAGGCGGCGATGCCTTCCTCGCGGCCGGTGAAGCCGAGTCGCTCGGTGGTGGTGGCTTTGATGGAGATGCAGTCCTCGTCCACGCCCATCACTTTGGCCAGGCAGGCACGCATGGCATCCACGTGGGGATTGATTTTCGGACGCTCGGCGCAGATGGTGCAGTCGGCGTTGCCCGGTTCGTAGCCGTGTTCGCGCAGCAGACGCACCGTTTCGCGCAGCAGCACTTTGCTGTCAATGCCTTTGTACTCGGCTGCCGTGTCGGGGAAGTGGTAGCCGATGTCGTGCAGATTGGCGGCACCCAGCAGGGCATCGCACAAGGCGTGGATGAGCACGTCGGCATCCGAATGCCCCAACAGACCCAGCTCATGCTCGATGCGCACGCCGCCCAGCCACAGTTCGCGCCCAGCCACCAGGCGGTGTACGTCGTATCCGAAACCTACACGAATGTTCATAAGCCCCTCCAACCTCCCCCGAGGGGAGGCTTGTGATTAGTTTAGTAAATTCTTATATGGATTTCCCGGAAATCCATGCTCCCGTCATTTCGACCGCAGGGAGAAATCTTATTGCTACAACGCACCAAAGGGCACTATGGGATTTCTCCCTGCGGTCGAAATGACGAGAATGTCATGGATTTGGCAATCTCTCACATACCCTCCCTTCCCGATTGCATCGGGACAAGTTTCGGGGTCTGGGGAGGCCTTTAGTCTGCCAGTGCCTTCAGCCCGAAGAGGTCGAACGAAAGCGACAGGCGCAGGGTGTTGTTGAGCGGGTTGGCAGGCGAGGTGGCGATGACGTAGCCCGCATCCAGCTGGAATACGTTCAGCTTGAAGCCCGCACCGGCGGTGAAGTACTTGCGGCCGCCTTTGCTGATGTGCTCGTTGAAATAACCGGCTCGCACGAAGAACTGTTGGTTGTACGAGTATTCCAAACCGACCGACCAAGTGATTTCACGCATCTCTTCCCCGAAAGACGAGTCGGCAAACGAGCGGAAGATGCCCGTGATGGGAGACATGGTGTTGTATTCATCGGCGTATTTTCCCCTGCGGGTGATGACCAGCATCTTGTTCACATCGGCATTCACTGAAAGGCGGTTGTAGTCGTCAAACGGGATGTCGAACGAACCGCCGAGCTTCAGGTTGGTGGGCAGGTAGTTGTTCGTTATCCCCTCGTCATAGCTCACCTTCGTACCGATGTTGGAGATGTTCAGCCCGAAAGCCAGCTTGGCATCGCCCGTGGAGAGGGTGATGGGCGTTTGGTAATAGGCTGCCACGTCGGCGGCAAAGGCATTGGCCGGATAGGTTTGGTCGGTTTCACTGCTGGTGGCAGGCACGTTCAAGTCGCCCCGGATGTAGCGGAATGCTACTGCCATGGAGAAGTGTTCGCCCAACAGGCGCGAATAGGCCAAGTCGAAAGCAAACTCGTTCGGGTTGGCGATAAAGCCCTGGTCGGTTTCGTTTTCCCTCAAAGTCACGTTACCCATGGAGAAATAGCGGAATGAAGCACTGAATGCTTGCAGGTCGCCTAATTTCCAGTAACCGCATACATAACCAAGATTAATGTCTTCTACCAAGGTGCGTAACCACGGCGTATAGGAGAAGGCGAAGCCCACCTTGCTATCCATGAAGGCGTATTTCGAAGGGTTCCAATGTTGTGAGAATACATCGGGCGTGGTGGCAGCTCCCACGTCGCCCATACCGCCGGCGCGTGCATCCGGTGCGATGGAAAGCGAAGGAATGGCCGAATATAAGGGATTCAAATTAGAGTCCCACCTGTCGACAACTTCGTCTTGGGCACTGGCACTGCCCCAGGCTGCCGCACCCAGCAATGAGATGATGATGAGTTTCTTTTTCATTCGTAATTTTATTGTTGTTTTTATTGTTTAATCGTGTCCTGTCATACAACCACGAACCAAACACATTGTCATTTCGACCGCAGGGAGAAATCTTTCGTCAAGCCCCTGTGAGATTTCTCACTTCGAGATTTCTCACTTCGAGATTTCTCACTTCGAGATTTCTCACTTCGTTCGAAATGACGGGAACGCCCCGGAAGTGACGGGAACGTCCCGGAAGTGGTACCTTTCACACAGCCTCGCGGGATGATGGTAGTGCCGCAAGGTGGAAAGGGAATGCGAAACTTTAAACGGCATATCTCGCTTTTTATTGCCCAGCTACGATGATTTTGTCCGTTTTCGTGTGCACATCGCCCTGCTGCGTGCGCACGCTCACCCGCAGCACGTAGATGCCGGGGGGTGTCGCCCCGTCTGTCACTTGCCAGGACACCGTGCCTGTGCCCTCCTGCTGCCGTGTCCACATGCGGCGTCCGGCCAGGTCGAGCAATTCCAAGGTGACTTGCGCCACCTCGCTTTCATCGGCATAGGTAATGCGGATGTCGGCGGTGGTGTGCACGGGGTTGGGCCAGCACGTCACGTCAAACTTCGCGGCGGGCTGCCATCCGCGCACCACCTCGTATTCCAGGGTGCGGAGGGTGGAGTTGCCCAGCATGTCCCAGGCGCGGAAAGTGAGCGTGTGCTTCCCTTCGGTCTGCTCGGGCAGCTCGTAGGCGATGGTGCCTGCCCGGTAGTCGCCGTCGGTGGACTCGTAATGGTCGGCCAGGTCGTACCAATGTTCGTTGTCCACGCACAGCACGAGGTCGTGTCCCGGCGTGGCACTGTACAGGTTGATGCCGTTGGGGTCGTACACCTCGGCATGGAACACGGGCGTTTCATCCACGCAGTCGCCGGAGGCAAACGAAGGGTCGTCCAGATACACGTCGGCATCCGGACCGTCGGCCTCGGGCACAAAGTCCTCGTTGTAACCGCCTATGGTGAAGTCGCTGTAATGGCCTTGCGCTTCGGCGCGCAGCAAGGTGTCCCGGGCATAGAAGAGGAACTTGCCCCCGCCGTAATTATATTTAATGTCGTCGGGCAGCAGGAAGGTGTACGTAAACTCGCCGTCCTGCACGCGGGTCTTGCCCAGCGACACCGTGTTGCGGGAGCGGTAGGTGAAAGGGTCGGCCCCGTCGTTGCCCAGGGTGCGGCGGCTTTCCTCCTTGTCCAGCAGTGTGATTTCCATTTCGCCGTTGAAACTGGTCTGCGGGTTGCCCGCCCGGTCGGTTACCTGCCCCCGGAGCGTGGCCACCGAGAGGGCTTTCAGGGTGTCGTTGCCTTGCACGTCGGACAGGTCGGTCAGTTGCACCTCGTAGTCGGTGGGGTAGTGCAGGCGCACCGCCGGGTCGCCGAAGTACACATAGGAAAGGGTGTTGGCCCCGATGCGTTCCATATCGCCGAAAGAAGCGTTTTTGGCAGCCCGCACGGCATCGCCGATGGTCTTGCCTGGCTGGTTGGAGAAGGCCATCACGCTGTCCACGAAGTTCCGCACCAAGGTTTCGTTGTAATTCTGATACACGGTGCGGCAGGCCGAGAACACCCCGATGCCCCCGCCATCCGGCAGTTTGAACAGTTCCTCGCCTGCCGAACTGTACTCGCGGTCGAAGCGGGAAAATTCGCATGTGCCCGACACGAACAAGGGCAGGTGTTCGTTGGTCAACGCCCGTATCTCCGCCAAGTTCAGGATGTCGCCCCAGCCGTTCACGTTGCCGTGTCCCATGTAGGTCACCATGAGCTGGCCGTCGGCCAGCAGGCTTTGGAAGTGGCGTCGGGCTTCGGGAAAGCTGCTGGACTGCTCTTCGTATTGGTAGGCATCGAGCAGCACTTTGTTCACCAGGTAGCCGGGATGGCGGCGTGTCACGTTGTCGGCAAAGGTGTTGGCCTGCCGCATGTGGCTGCCGCTGTCGCCGTCGTCGCCTAAGAAGCTCAGCCGGTTGCGCCACGGGCCGAGGTCGTCGCCCTGCATGTAGCGGATGATTTTGTCCACCACTTCCTCGGCCTCCTCCGCCGTCAGCACCGGCAGGCGGCCTATGCCGATGTCGATGCGGTCGCGTCCGCCGATGGACGTGCCCTCTGCATCGCCCAGCAGGCCGAAGTAGTCGTCCGTGCCATACGCCTTCGTGCTGTTGGTCGAGGCCGAAGCCTGGAAGGTGAGCAGCTGCCGGTTGCCCGAGCCGGACAGGCGGCCGCGGTTGTCGAACGAACCTTTCCCCATCAACAACAGATATTTGAGTGCGTCATCCGTGTCCCGGTAGCGGTCGTACAGCATCTTGCACACGCGGCGGTAGGCCGTGGCATCGGGCGTGCCGGAGGAGAACTCGTTGTACACCTCCTCGGCCGTGACCACCGTTGCCCGCAAACCGCCGTTGTAGTCGGCGTGGGCCAGTGCCAGCCGTTCGGCAGCCTGCTGGAAGTCGGGATGGGTGATAATCAACATGTCCGCAGGCTCCATGCCGTGCAGGTCCTGGGCGGGCACTTCGTCCAGCAACGTGGCTGTGGGAATGCCGGCCGCCGCTTCGGGGTCGAACGCCACGTAGGATTTCACCCGGTCGGCCTCGTCCACGAAACTCACGGTCTGTCCCGCACGTTCCACCGGTATCTGCTCCGCCTGCTGCGGGTCGGTCACGTCCCACACCACCACCTCCTGGGCGGAGGTGGACAATTCGTAGCGGTGATATGCGTCGGCGGTACGCCCGCCCCGGTCGTGGAAGGTCATCCAAGCATCGTCCATCACCAGTTTGCGCTGTGCGTTTACTTCTATGAAATTCAGATAGCCTGTGGCCGTGGCTTCATTCGCATTGGCAAAGCGCAGCGTGAAGTCTACCTGCTCTCCGCCGGTTGCCGTGTAGTCCCACACCGTGTCATGCGGCGTGGCCATGTCGTAGTCGTGCCGCCCGTCCACCGGCAAGCTGTGCGAGACAGCCCCTTGCGTCAGGGTGAACGTGGAGCGGTTGTTCCTCGTCACGTTGCCTTGGTTGTCCACGTTCATGGTCGATATGTTGATTACGTCCAGCCGCACCCGCGCAGCCGAAGCGGCCACCAAGTGCGGGAAGTGGAACGACACCTCTACCCCCTCGCCCACAGCCATCCGTTCGCCGTACAGTTCGCGTCCGCCGCGCACGGGCGAGTACAGCTCTTCCTCGTGCAGGGCATAATCGGTAAACTCGTCCACCACCGTGGGCGCGTCCGCCACCACCGCCGCCCGTTCGGTCACACGCCGTTTTTCGCCCACCTCGTCCGACGTGACAAAATAATAACCGTAGTCGGAATAGGGATTCGTCACGTGGGTGAACATGTCGATGTCCGCATCATACGTCCAGCTGGTCACCCCCTGTGCATAAAACAGGATGGCATCGCCCGTGTCGTACACCGGCACTTCGGGCAGGTCGTCGGGGGCGGGTTGCGAAAAATCCTCGTTGAGCATGGCTCCCCCGTAGCCGAACAGGCGCACGTTGGCCGGGTCAATGCCTTTGGCCCGCAAGTCGGCATAAGGCAGGCGGTAGAGGCCGTTTTCCGTGACCTGCACCTTCACGAAGCGGCCATCGGCCAGCACCGAGTGGTCGGCATACGCCTGTTGCGCCCGACCCGCCAGCGTCGTGCACAGCAGCAGCATGACCACCCCCAACCCCCTGAAGGGGGCTTTGGATAGCGTCCTATATATAATGTTATATGTCATTCTGATTTTGGTTCATTCTGTCTAATGCTTCTTGATAGTATTTCCACTCGGCTTTATTAAAGTCGTAATCAGGAGCTAGTCTATCTTTTTCTAATCGTTCATTGCTTATTCCTAAATATTGAAGATAAGTATACCAAGAAACGGATATTTTTTCTACTTCTTTTTCTTTAATTGTTCCATCCTGACTATAAATCCTCACTGTCCCTCCTTTATGGAGTACTTCATCACTTCTACGAATATATTCTGTATATTCATCAGGAGACATTACACCTCTATCAATATAACCATCAAAATATCCATCGTCATTAATGCCCTGGACTTTCCATATTCTGCCAATTTTCTCGTTCATAGTCTTGTGTAGTCCGTTAATTAAAACGGTGTGATTATCCTTGTTTTAAAAAAAATGAATATCCGCAATTCGCCTGACATAGAATAGATATGTATCATGCCTGTTGTCATACCCCTCCGGCTCTTTGAGCCACCTCCCCTATCTTAGGGGAGGAAGAGAAATGTTTTGCTTGCCAAAGTTTCCGCGAAAGCCTCGCGGACAGAGTAACTAATTCCTCCCCTAAGATAGGGGAGGTGTCGCGGAGCGACGGAGGGGTATGGCAAGGGTAGGCAGATTGTGGATATTCATATTAAATAAACCATTGCCTTCTCCCGCCCGTGCTTGCCAAAGCCCTCTTCAAGGGGGTGGGGGTTGTGCTACCGCACTTGGAAGTCGAACATCTTTTCTTCGCCGATGTACCCTTCGAGTCGGTCGCCGATGGCCACCCGACCCACGCCGGCGGGCGTGCCGGTGAAGAGGATGTCCCCCATTTTCAGTGTGAAGAACCGGCTTACGTAGGCAATCAGTTCGTTCACGGGAAAAATCATGTCCGCCGTGTCGCCCAACTGCACGGTGCGCCCGTTCAGGTCGAGGCGGAAGCGGATGTGCCCGATGTCGCCGCCCGCCCGTTCCAGCGGGATGAATTCGCTCACCACCGCCGAGCCGTCAAATGCCTTGCATACCTCCCACGGCTTGCCCTCGGCCCGCAGTTTGCGTTGCAGGTCGCGCGCCGTGAAGTCCACCCCAAGCCCCACCTCGGCATAATAGCGGTGGGCGAAGCGGGGTGCGATGTGTTTGCCCAGGCGGTTGATGCGCACCAGCAGCTCCGTTTCATAATGCAGGTCGTCGGTAAAGTCGGGTATGTAAAACGGCCTGTTGTGCAGCAGCAGAGCCGTGTCGGGTTTTAGGAACACCACCGGCTCGGCAGGGTTGTCACTGTCAAGCTCGCGGTTATGCTCCCGGTAATTATGTCCTATCGCGATGATTTTCATTGCTGGGGTAGCTAATTTCAGATTTCAGATTTCAGATTTCAGATTTCAGATTGGTTCCCGCAGATTACGCAGATTACGCGGATTGAGGAGAACGCGGATAATGCGAATTGCGCGGAAGAACGCGGATAATGCGAATGGTCTTTTCCCCGTAGGGCGTAGGGCGATGCCCTACGCTGAGTGCCGCTTTCCTCTTTCTTCCTTTCTTTCCGTAGGGCGATGCCCTACGCTGAGTGCCGCAAGGCCGTTGGCCTTGGTTTTTCTCCTTTTTCCTTTATACTTTATACTTTATACTTTATACTTCCCCTTTCTCCTTTTCACCTCGTTCCTTCCTTGATGGCGTGCAAGCGGTTGAACATCACGGCCAGGTGGGCGTAGATGGACGTGTTCTGCACCACCACGTTTTCAGGCACGCGGATGCGGTAGGGCGTGAAGTTCCACACGGCCTTGATGCCGCCCTCCACCATCGTGTCGCACACCTGCTGCGCCTGGTCCACCGGCACGGTGAGGATGCCGATGTCCACTCCCGCCGGTTCGCGCAGTTCGGGGAAACGGCTGATGTGATACACCGGGATGCGGTTGATGTTGGTGCCGTCCAATTCGCGCTTCACGTCGAAGCCCGCCACGATTTCCAGCCCAAACTGCTGCAACCCGTTGTCGTGCAGCAACGCACCCCCCAGCCGTCCCACGCCGAAGAGGAACGCCTTGTGTGGCTGGGTGAAGCCCAGAAACCGTTCGAGCACCCGCACCAGCTCGTCCACTTCGTAACCCACGCGGGTGCGCCCCGCGATGTTCACGTAGGACAAGTCCTTGGCCACCATGGATGGATCCACCGCTATGTTGTGGGCAATTTGCGTGGACGACAGGTATTGCCCGCCCCCCTGCTGCACCAGCTGGGCGTAGGCCAAGTACCACGGCAAACGCCTCAGCGTAGGCTCGGGCACGTTGGACGATGGGACTCCACGCACATTCGACATTGCATTCGTTTTATTTTGAATAGCTGCTTGCTATCGCGTGCAAAGATACGTCTTTCCCTGTAAAGTTTTAGAGGCTCTCTTGATTTTTTTGCGCGATGGAAAGGACGGTCTACGGTCTACAGTCTACGGTCTATGGTCTACGGTCTACGGTCTACGGTCTACGGTCTACGGTCTACGGTCTACGGTCTACAGTCTACGGTCTACAGTCTACAGTCTACAGTCTACGGTCTGCCGTCTACCATTGACCGTCTACCATTGACCATCTACCATTGACCATCTACCATTGACCATTGACTGTCGACCGTTGACTGTCGACCGTTGACTGTCGACCGTTGACTGTCGACCGTAGCTTTTTTTAGTAAGTTTTAACTCGCAGAGGAGGTGTGCACGTGCAGCGGAAGCTTTTTTAAGATAATCCATTCCCCGGCCGGTAGTTGGGCATAAGGAAGATGTTGCCTTTTACCGGGTTGCCCCTTGGGCAAAAGGGTGCGACCCCTTTAGGCAAAAGGGTGCGACCCCTTTAGGCAAAAGGGTACGACCCCTTTAGGCAAAAGGGTGCGACCCCTTTAGGCAAAAGGGTGCGACCCCTTTAGGCAAAAGGGTGCGACCCCTTTAGGCAAAAGGGTGCGCCCCCCTTGGGCGAGTGGTAAAGCCCCCTTTAGGGGGTTGGGGGGGCTCTTTCCCGATTTCATCGGGACAAGTTTCCGGGGTGGGGGGAGGCTTTTAGGCGGTGGAATGGGTGAATATTGGGCAGGAGGGGAACAAGGCTTGCTTTTTTGCTTTGCAAAGCAAAGTTACAGGAATTTGTCCACATTTACAAGTGGTAGTACGTGCAAATGTTAATACGAGCGAGCTTTAACAAATGCACGTGTCCGGTGCAAGGTGTATGTCATGCCGAGGTCCGAAGGGCGGCCGACATTGTCTGTTATTGTGACATTGCCAATGAAAAAGATGGAAACAACTGCTAAAAGTATTATCTTTGCCCGCTATTATCGGAGAATATCGGATTTATGAGATTGTTGGTGTTTTCAGAAGCGTTCTTGCCCCCGGCCTATTTGCCGCGTGTGCGTTACTTCTGCGCTTATTTTCTGGAAAAAGGTTGGGAGGTAGACTGTGTGGTGGAGGAAAGTCCCGGCAATGCACAATATATTCCCCAAGGGGTGCGCGTCATCTCCATACCTTATTATATATGTAGGCATGGCGCGATGGCCAAGGCGGAATGGATGCTGAAGTTTGGTTTGAGCCTTGTTTGTGACAACAAGGGGCGTTACTTCTACCGCAAGTCGAAACCCTTTTGGCAACAGGGCGGGTATGACGCTGTGTTTGCCAGTTCTTTTTTCACCTTCCCGCTTCCGGTGGCAGCCCGGGCAGCCGAGGCTTTGAAAGCACCCTTGTTCGTGGACTTGCGCGACATTGCCGAGCAATCGCCCGACGACAACTATTACCTGCAACACAAGCCCCCCCGCCTGGGAGGTAAGTGTTTATTTAATGCTTATAAAAAGATTTGCGTGAACCGTCGCAACAAGGTGTTGCGCCAGGCGGCAGCCGTCACCACCGTCTCTCCGTGGCATGTGCAGACCCTTTCGCAGTACAATCCCAATACCTTTCTAATATATAACGGGTTCGACGAAGCCCGCTTTTATCCCCGTGCGGTGCAGGCATCCCGGTTTGTGGTGGCATATTTTGGCCAGGTGTTCAACGAGCGGATACGCAATCCCCGCATGCTTTTTGAGTGTATTCGGAACTTAAAAGAGCGACAAGAACCCGTGGCGGGTGATGTCGTGGTGTCTTGGTTTGTGGACAGGCGGTCGGAAGAAGTGGTCCGGGCAATAGTTGCAGAGTATGGATTGGGAAGCCAGGTGGAATTCCACGCATTTGTCAAGCCCGAAGAAGTGTTGGATGAAATGCATAAGAGCTCGGTTGTATTGGTGTTGAATAACCTTCAGAAAGAGAAACGTTATTTTGGTATCATGACCACCAAGTTTTTTGAGGCTATTGGGGCGAACCGCCCGGTGCTTTCTATCCCGGACAACCATGACAACTTGTCGCAATTGGTGCGGGAGACGGGGTGCGGCCTCGCCTCATCCGACGTGCGGGAGATAGGACAGTTTCTCATTGAAAAACATGCCGAATGGAAACGCCAGGGCTACGTGTGCGGCACGGTGGACGAGGCAGTGCGCATGGATTATTCCCGCCGCAAGGGGGCGGAAATGTTGGTAGAGCTTATAATGAATTACACGGTTCATGAATAAAGGATATGCTTTCCGTCCTCATCCCCGTATATAATTATGATGTCACGAAGCTAGTAGGCGACCTGCATGCGCAGCTGGTGGAGTCGATGGCCGACTTCGAAATCATCGTGATGGAGGACGGCTCCACCCGGTGTACGGAACAGAATGCCGCACTGGCTGCCCTTGACAACTGCCATTACGTCACCCTCGGGCACAACGTGGGTCGCTCAGCCATCCGCAACCGCCTGGCCGACGAGGCACGCTACGGGCATCTGCTGTTCTTGGACTGCGACGCAGAGGTGGGCAATCCTTATTTCATACAGAAGTATCTGGCATTCTGCCATGAGGAGTGCGTGGTGACGGGCGGGCGTGTTTATCGGGAGCAAGTGGCGGCGGAGTATAGTTTGCTCAGCACTTACGGGAAGGCCAAAGAGCGGAACACGGCGGCGAACGAAAAGGCGGCCAAGCCGTTTACATCCTCCAATTTCCTCATTTCAAAGTCCATCTTCCAACAAGTCCGTTTCGATGAAAACATCAAAGGTTATGGGCATGAAGATACCATATTCGGTATCCGGTTGCAGCGGCTGGGCATCCCGGTGCAGCACATAGACAACCCCGTGGTCCATGTGGGCATAGAGGATAATCCTACCTTCCTGCAAAAGACGCAGCACGCGCTGAGCAACTTGCGTGCCTTGTACCAGTCTGGCCGTTACCCCGAGCTGCCCGGAGTGTCCAAGGTGTTGTCGTGCAGCCTGTCGCTCGAAAAGCTGCACTTGGACGGGTTTGCAGCCCGGCTCTATCGCCTTTTGGACAAACCCATGCGCCGCAACCTCCTCTCTCCCGATCCCTCCTTGCGGGTGTTCGACCTTTACAAGCTGCTGTACTTGTGCCACCTTTCCCGGGAAAAGTGACAAGTTGTCACTCCGCAAGGTTTGGCACAGAATATGCAAGGAACACCCCGTGATTGCGAAAAGCGAGTATCAAAAACAACAATTAAATAAAATAACGAACTATGAACATCAAACCGTTAGCAGACCGCGTGCTGGTCAAACCGGCACCGGCAGAAGAAAAGACCGTAGGTGGCATCATCATCCCCGACTCGGCCAAGGAAAAACCGCTGCAAGGTGAAGTGCTTGCCGTGGGCAAAGGTACGAAAGACGAAGAAATGGTCGTAGCCGTGGGCGACCGCGTGCTTTATGGCAAATACGCCGGCACCGAGCTGGAATGGGAAGGTGAAAAATACCTCATCATGCGCCAGTCTGACATTTTGGCGATACTCTAACAAATATGTATAATCCGTAAAAACAGATACAATCATGGCAAAAGAAATCCTTTTTAACATAGATGCCCGCGACCAGTTGAAGAAAGGGGTCGACGAGCTGGCGAACGCCGTCAAAGTGACACTCGGGCCTAAAGGCCGCAACGTTATCATCGAAAAGAAATTCGGTGCACCCCATATTACCAAGGACGGCGTGACCGTGGCCAAGGAAATAGAGTTGGAAGATGCGTTCCAGAACCTCGGTGCCCAGTTGGTCAAGGAAGTGGCCTCCAAGACTGGTGACGATGCAGGCGACGGCACCACTACCGCTACCGTATTGGCGCAATCCATCGTCAGCGTCGGGCTGAAGAACGTTACCGCCGGGGCCAACCCCATGGATCTCAAGCGCGGCATTGACAAGGCCGTGGCCGCCATAGTGGCCAACCTCAAGGAACAGGCCGAAACCGTGGGTGACAATTACGACAAGATTGAACAAGTAGCCACCATCTCCGCCAACAACGATGCTTCCATAGGCAAGCTTGTGGCCGATGCCATGCGCAAAGTGTCCAAGGACGGCGTCATCACCATCGAAGAAGCCAAAGGCACCGACACCACCATCGACGTGGTAGAAGGTATGCAGTTCGACCGGGGGTATATCTCCGCCTACTTCGTGACCAACACGGAAAAGATGGAAGTGGAAATGGACAAGCCCTATATCCTGATCTACGACAAGAAGATTTCCAACCTCAAGGAATTCCTCCCCATCCTCGAAGCCGCCGTGCAGACAGGTCGTCCACTCCTCATTATCGCCGAGGATGTTGACAGCGAAGCCTTGACTACGTTGGTAGTCAATCGTCTGCGTTCACAGCTTAAGATATGCGCGGTGAAAGCTCCCGGCTTTGGCGACCGTCGCAAGGAAATGCTGGAAGATATCGCCGTGCTTACCGGCGGTACGGTTATCTCCGAAGAAAAGGGCATCCAGCTCGAACATGCCACTATCGACATGTTGGGTACTGCTGAAAAGGTTACGGTGGACAAGGACAACACCACCATCGTCAACGGTGCGGGCAACAAGGAAGCCATCAAGGCACGTGTGGCCCAGATCAAGTCGCAAATCGCTGCCACAACGTCCGATTACGACCGCGAAAAGCTTCAGGAACGCTTGGCCAAACTCTCGGGCGGTGTGGCCGTGCTCTACGTCGGGGCCGCTTCCGAAGTGGAAATGAAGGAAAAGAAGGACCGTGTGGACGATGCCCTGAGTGCTACCCGTGCGGCCATCGAAGAAGGTATCGTGCCCGGCGGTGGGGTGGCTTACATCCGCTCCATTGACGCGCTCTCCAGCCTCAAGGCCGACAATGATGATGAAGCCACCGGCATCGAAATCGTGAAGAGAGCCATCGAAGAACCCCTCCGCCAAATCGTGGCCAACGCCGGTAAGGAAGGGGCTGTCATTGTGCAGAAAGTGCGCGAAGGCAAAGGCGACTACGGTTACAACGCGCGCACCGATACGTATGAAAACTTCCTCACCGCAGGTGTGGTAGACCCGACGAAGGTAGCCCGCGTGGCTTTGGAAAACGCCGCCTCCATCGCTGGCATGTTCCTTACCACCGAATGCGTCATCACCGAAAAGAAGGAAGAAAATCCTGCTCCCGCCATGCCCGCCGGTGGCATGGGAGGCATGATGTAATCCCCGTTGCATCGGTAAATGAAATTAAGGCATCTTGCAGGCATAGCCCCTGCGGGATGCCTTTTTTGTTTTCCGTCAAGGTGTGGGCGGTCAGGTAAGCAAGGTGGATGACGAATATTGTTGTAAAGCATACAGAAATGCGGAGGATGTTTGCTTGTCTTTCTGAAAAATATCTTACCTTTGTTTCGTTAAAAAATAAGGCGTATTTGCGCATTTATATTATACAATAACTAAATAATACATGTTTGTATGAGCAACACGACAAAAAGAGTCTACACTTTCGGCAACGGACAGGCCGAGGGTAAAGCGGACATGCGTAACTTGCTGGGTGGCAAGGGTGCCAACCTGGCGGAAATGAACCTGATTGGCGTGCCGGTACCTCCGGGCTTCACCATCACGACGGAAGTCTGCAATGAGTATTACCAGGAGGGCAAAGATGCCGTGGTGGCCGAGTTGAAACCCGATGTGGAACAGGCCATGGCCGGGGTGGAAAAATTAATGAACTCCAAGTTCGGCGACGTGGAAAACCCGTTGCTCGTGTCGGTACGTTCGGGGGCGCGTGCCTCCATGCCGGGTATGATGGATACTATCCTCAACCTGGGTCTGAACGACGTGGTGGTGGAAGGCCTCGCACGCAAGACGGGCAACGCGCGCTTCGCGTGGGACTCGTACCGCCGCTTCGTGCAGATGTACGGCGACGTGGTGCTGGGCATGAAACCCGTGAACAAGACGGACATCGACCCCTTCGAAGCCATCATCGAGGAGGTGAAGGAGGCCAAGGGCGTGAAGTTGGATACGGAACTGGACGTGAACGACCTCAAGGAATTGGTGAAACGCTTCAAGGTGGCCGTGAAACAACAGACGGGAGCCGACTTCCCCGAATCGGCCTACGAACAGTTGTGGGGAGCCATCTGCGCCGTGTTCGGCTCATGGATGAACGAACGCGCCATCCTCTACCGCAAGATGGAGGGCATACCTGATGAATGGGGTACGGCTGTGAACGTGCAGGCCATGGTGTTCGGCAACATGGGAAACACCTCGGCTACAGGCGTGTGCTTCTCGCGCGATGCCGCCACGGGCGAAGACCAGTTCATGGGCGAATACCTCATCAATGCCCAAGGCGAAGACGTGGTAGCCGGTATCCGCACGCCGCAGCAAATTACCAAGCTCGGCTCGCAACGGTGGGCTGCGCTGGCAGGCATTTCCGAAGAAGAGCGCGCCAGCAAATATCCCTCCATGGAGGAAGCCATGCCCGAAATATACAAGGAATTGGACAGCATCCAGACCAAGCTGGAAAACCACTACCGCGACATGCAGGATATGGAATTCACCGTGCAGGAAGGCAAATTGTGGATGCTTCAGACCCGCAGCGGCAAGCGCACGGGCAAAGCCATGGTGAAGATAGCCATGGATATGCTGCGCCAGGGGATGATCGATGAAAAGACGGCTCTCTTGCGCCTCGACCCGAACAAGCTGGACGAACTGCTCCACCCCGTGTTCGACAAGGACGCGCTCAAGCAGGCCAAGGTGATAGCCAAGGGGCTTGCCGCCTCACCGGGGGCAGCCACGGGACGCATCGTGTTCAGCGCGGACGATGCCGCCGAATGGGCCAAGAAAGGCGAGAAAGTGGTGATGGTGCGCATCGAGACTTCTCCCGAGGACCTGGCTGGGATGGCCGTGGCCGAAGGCATTCTCACGGCACGTGGCGGCATGACGTCGCACGCGGCGGTGGTGGCTCGCGGCATGGGCAAGTGCTGCGTGTCCGGGGCCGGCTCGCTGGTTATCGACTATGCCGCCAAGACGCTGTCGGTGGCGGGCATCACCCTGCATGAGGGAGATTATATCTCGATAAATGGCTCTACGGGCGATATATACGAAGGAAAGGTGGCGACCAAGGAAGCCGAACTGGACGAGGACTTCACGAAGGTGATGGCTTTGTCGGACAAGTACACCCGCATGTCGGTGCGCGCCAATGCCGACACCCCGCACGACGCGGCGGTGGCACGCAAGTTTGGCGCAGTGGGCATCGGGCTGTGCCGCACGGAACATATGTTCTTCGAAGGCGAGAAAATCAAGGCGATGCGCGAGATGATTCTGGCCGAGGACACCGAAGGGCGGCGCAAGGCATTGGATAAAATCCTGCCTTACCAGCAAAAGGACTTCGAGGGCATCTTCGAGGTGATGGCGGGATGTCCCGTCACGGTGCGTCTGCTCGACCCGCCCCTGCACGAGTTCGTTCCCCACGATGAAAAGGGGCAGCAGGAACTGGCCGAGGCGATGGGCGTGGATGTGGAATACATCAGGCAGCGCGTGGAAGCCTTGCATGAACAGAACCCGATGCTGGGTCACCGCGGCGCACGTCTGGGTAATACGTTCCCCGAAATTACCGAGATGCAGACCCGCGCCATCCTGGGTGCGGCGTTGAACCTGAAAGCGAGGGGCATCTTTGTGCACCCGGAAATCATGGTGCCGCTCACGGGTATCCTCTACGAGTTCCTGGAACAGGAAAAGGTGATACGCGCCACGGCCAAGACCCTCTTCGACGAACGGGGTGACAGCATTGACTACAAAGTAGGGACGATGATTGAAATTCCGCGCGCAGCCCTCACGGCCAACCGTATCGCTTCGGCTGCCGAGTTCTTCTCGTTCGGCACGAACGACTTGACGCAGATGACGTTCGGCTATTCGCGTGACGATATTGCCTCGTTCCTGCCCATCTATTTGGAAAAGAAGATACTGAAGGCCGACCCGTTCCAGATATTGGACCAGAACGGTGTGGGGCAGCTTGTGCGCATGGCCACCGAGAAAGGCCGCGCCGTGCGTCCCGACCTCAAGTGTGGCATCTGCGGCGAGCATGGCGGCGAACCTTCGTCGGTTGAGTTCTGCCACCGCGTGGGTCTCAACTACGTAAGTTGCTCGCCTTTCCGCGTACCCATCGCCCGCCTGGCTGCGGCGCAGGCTGCGATAGAGGATACTCTCTAAGACTGGAAGCCCTCAGGCAGAATAGCAATTAAGATTTG
>CALUML010000030.1 GCA_944321745.1 uncultured Bacteroidales bacterium | reverse complement strand
CACCCGGCTGCCGAGGTGCTGGCGGGTATGTATGATGCCTCGCTGGATGCGCTTTACCCGCACGCGTGGACGTTTGCACCTGGCTACCGCCCGGCCTACCGCTACGTGCCGGAATGGGGCGACTTCGGCCTGGGAGCGGACTATGGCATTTGGGTAGGGGAGATAGATTGGCTGCCCGTGAAGCCCCTGCAACCGTGGGTCGTGGCCTGGAACGGACTGTACGGGATGATGCCTGTGGTGCAGAATGCTGTGATGGAAGAGAAGTCGTTGGAGATGGCGTTTTCCGGCACGCTTGAAGAGAACGTGGTGGGCAGCGTGGTCAGGCCGGCCGCTGCCCCCGTCCGCGCGCTTGATGCCCTCGCCGCCCGCAAGGGGACGGCTGCCGACACGTCCGGCTCGGCTGCGGCACCCGCCTTGCGGCAGAACTTCAGCGAAACGGCTTTCTTCTACCCCCATCTCCGTGCGGACGGGCGGGGCGAAGTGAGCATCTCCTTCACTGCCCCCGAAAGCCTCACGAGGTGGAATGTGCGCCTGCTTGCCCACACGCCCGACCTGCACTACGGCAGTCTGGAAGCGCAGGCTGTCACCCAGAAAGAACTGATGGCGCAGCTCAACCTGCCGCGCTTCGTGCGCCGCAGCGACCGCATGGTGCTGTCCGCCCAAGTGGCGAACCTCACCGACTCGGCCCTTACCGCCACCGTCACACTGCAACTGCTCGACCCCGCCACCGAACAACCGTTGAAGGATCTGTGTCTCCCCGCACAGACTGTTGCCTTGTCGGCTCGTGAGACGCGGGCCGTGCAGTGGGAGGCCGAAGGCTTTTCCGCGCACGACCTGCTTGTTGTCCGCCTCCTGGCCGATGCGGGCACTTTCGCCGACGGCGAGCAACGCTACCTGCCCGTCCTGCCCGACCAGGTGCGGGTGACGGCCACGCTGCCCCTCACCGTGCGCGGCGGCGAAAAGCGCACGTTCGATTTCACGACTTTGGATGAACTGTTCGCCGACGTGCGCACACAAAGCCTTGCCGTGGAAATGACCGGCAACCCGGCTTGGCAGGCGGTGCTGGCTCTCCCCACCTTGGCCAACCCTGCCACCGACAACGCACTCGACCTCTATGCGGCCTGGTATGCCAATAGCTTGGCAGGTTACGTGGCGCGTTCCAACCCGCGCATCGCACGGGTCTTCACCCAATGGCAACAGGCCGGGGGTGACCGCGATGCGCTCCTCTCCAATCTGGAGCAGAACGAGGAACTGAAAAATATCCTGCTGCAAGAAACCCCCTGGGTGCTCGATGCCGCCGATGAAACCGAGCAACGCCGCCGCATAGCCTTGTTGTTTGACCTCAACCGGCAGGCCGACCAAGCCGCCCAACTGCTCGCCCGCCTCACCGCCCTGCAACGGGCTGACGGGGGCTTCGAGTGGTTCCGGGGCATGGGCAGCAGCCGCTACGTGACGCAAACTATCTTGCTGGGTGCGGGTCGTTACGCCCGTCTCACGGGCGACAGCGTGGCCGTGCAGCCGTGGGTGCGCCAAGCCATCGCCTACGCCGACCAAGCTATCCAACAGGATTACGCAGCTTGGCTCAAACGACAGAAGCAAGGGGGAAAGCCCGTCATCGGCAACTTGCAATGGCACTACCTGCACATGCGCTCGGAGTTTTCCTCCGTGCCGATGGACAGCCTCACCCAACGGGCTGCGGATTTCTACACCGACTTGGCATACACTCAATGGAAGCAGCGCAGCACCCTCTACGGCCAAGCTGCCACGGCCGTCATCGCCACCCGCAACAACCGCCCGGATGTGGCGCAGGCTGCCATGGCTTCCCTGCGGGAATACGCCCTGCACGATGGCGACCTGGGTATGTATTGGAACAATGCCCGCGATGCCTACACGTGGGATGCCCGCCCCGTGTTCCTGCAAACGGCCCTTATCGAGGCTTTCGCCGAATGCGGCGGCATCACCCGCGAGCTGGACGAAATGAAGCTGTGGCTGCTCCGCCAGAAGCAGACGCAAGCCTGGGAGTCGTCCATAGCCACCGCTGATGCCGTCCATGCCCTGCTCCTGCAAGGTACCGACTGGCTGGTCAACAGCCCTGACGTGACGATTCGCCTCGGCAACCGCCGCTTGCCCGCCCATGCGCCGGAAGCGGGAACGGGCTACACCAAAATAGTCCTTCCTGCCACTGATGTGAAGCGCAACATGGCTCGTATTACCGTGAACAAACCGGGAGAAGGCGTGGCTTGGGGAGCCGTGTACTGGCAATACTGGCAAGACGTGGACAAGGTGAAAGCCGATGGCAACAGCTTGACCATGGACAAGCAACTCTATGTGGAACGCACGGCGGACGGCTCACGCACCCTCGTACCCGTGAGCGAAACCACCGTGCACCGGGGCGACCGCATCGTCACCCGTCTCACTATCACCACCGACCGCAACCTCGAGTTCGTTGTTTTGGAAGACCTGCGTGCCGCCGGGCTTGAACCGACGGAAGCCCTCTCCGGCTATGAATGGAACGGCGGCGCGGGCTACTACCGCACCACCCGCGACAACAGTACGCAATTCTTCTTCGACTACCTGCCGCAAGGCACCTACGTGCTTGAATACGCCTCGTGGGCGAACAACGCGGGCGAGTTTTCCAGCGGCACGGCCACTCTGCAATGCCTCTACGCCCCCGAATACGCGGCACACAGCGCAGGCGGCCAGTTGGTCATCAACGAATAGCCTCGTATTTCCCCTGTAAAGACCGCTCCCCGGCTCGTCTCCATCTTGTGAGGGCGAACCGGGGAGCGATCTTTTCAAAAGATTTTTGCAAAAATAACCCCCGCCTATTTGCAGAATACAAAAAAAGCTATACCTTTGCAACGCTTTTGGCGAAAAGCACTTTTTGTCAGCAATGCACTTGGACGCTTAGCTCAGCTGGTTCAGAGCGTCTGCCTTACAAGCAGAGGGTCGGCGGTTCGAATCCGTCAGCGTCCACTATCTTTGCATAATGCCTTGGACGCTTAGCTCAGCTGGTTCAGAGCGTCTGCCTTACAAGCAGAGGGTCGGCGGTTCGAATCCGTCAGCGTCCACCATTATTTAGCCGTTCTTTTCAAAAAGGACGGCTTTTTTTATGCTCAGAAGACGGCTTGTAACGCTATTTCTTCGCTATCTGCTCCGTGCGGGAGCCTTTGGTCGTGGTTTCCGTGAGTGGATGACAAGTCCGGTGGCAGTGTGCCGAAACCGTTATGCCATGTGAAAGCTATTGGCATACGAAATGGAAACCGCCGATATATCGCGCGTAAATTTCTGCTATACGGGAAATTTACGTGCGATATATCGGCGGTTTTCGTGCGGTATAACGGAAATTCCAGGCTTATCTGTTCTCAGTGTGCCACCACCAGCCGCTCCGTGTGCGTGCCTTCGGGGGTGGTCACGGTGAGCAGGTAAAGGCCTGTTGGCAACCGAGTCACGTCAAGCGAGCAGGTCGATGAGCCGTGGGGGGCTGTTCCATCTTTGTTACTTCCACCGGGGCGGCCAGCAGGGCAATGCTTCCCAGCAGGCAGGCGGTGAGGAATGGCAATGCTTTCTTGTTCATCATAAGTCTTTATAAAAACGAACCCGCAAAGGCCGTGCACGGCTTACTGCCAGCCACGGTGCTTTGCGGGTTCGTCGGCTACTATTGCATTCGGTTATCGCTTCACGAACTTATATGTTTCCACGTCCGTGCCGTTGTCCAAGGTGAGCAGGTACAGGCCCGGGGCGAGCGTGCCCACGGGCAGCACCGTTTCCGCGTTCAGTACGTGGCGGGCGGTGTACACCGCCGTGCCGTGGGGCGAGGTGATGCGTACCGTCCATTCGCCGCCCGCAGCCGTGCCGGGCAGGATGTGCAGCGCGTCCGTGGCCACGGTGGGGAACAGGCGGAACGAGCCGTCAGCCGATACTTGCCCGATGCCCGTGGCGGTTGCTTGCCGGGTGAGGAACACTTGTGGATAGATGGTCTTGTTGTAAGCCACCGCTTGGTCGTTCACCTCTAATGTGCCCGTGTGGGTTTTGTAGCCATCAACCTGCACCGTGTAAGGGTAGGTACCGGCTTGCAGGCCTCCAAAGACAGCGATACCATCTTCCAAAACAGGGGCGGTCTGCCCGTTCATGGACACCATGCCCGTCATAGGTATTATACCCGGGCGATTGAGGTATTTGCCTTCTTCCATCAACTCAAAGACCACGGTGAACAGGTCGGCATTCGGGGTGGGTATGGCGATGGTCAGCACTTGGCTCTCCGTACCCATGGTCACGGTGCGATTCACGATACTGGACAGTTCCGTATCTGTGTCTTCGTCATAAAAGGCGGACGTAACTAATATCTGGTACGTGCCGGGAGCGGGGAAACCAAAGAAGCCATAATCCCCCACCATAACTTTCTGCGGATCTTGGTACACATAGCAAAAAGTCTCTGCATCGTCAAAGTCAAAGGGCTGACCCGCCTCGTCGGTGAGGTCTATTTGCAGGTAAGGGGTTTGGCTGAAGTCGAACGTTAGCAGCGTGTCCCGTTGCAGATTGAGTGTGCCTTGGCTGTATAAGGCATTCGACTTCAATACGTAGTCGTATTGACCTACGGGCAGCGATACCTCACCTTCGGCCACGCAGGTTTCCATGTCGAAGTCCATAATGCCCGTGTCGTTGTAGTCATTGAAAATACCGTTCTGCCCGAAGTACAATATGCAATAATTCAGCATCATGTAGTAAAAGCTGGGTGAGTTGACTTGAGGTGCTTGCAGGCGTACCTGCACGGTAGCATATTCGCGGCGTTCGAGGTGGATGGGTACTTCCGTCTGCTGCCCGGCCTCTACAGTGAAGGGAATATCGTACACTCCATAAGTATCATCTTGGTAACAGGCGTTGTACGTACCTGGCTGCAAGAAGAAGGTGGGCGAAGGCGATACTCTGATATATGTTGATTTATCGATAAGCGGGTCGCTGATGGTGAGGTAACCGTTAGCATCAGGTTGCAGGTTGCCGTCGGGGTCATACACGGGGAAAGTAACCGTGGCATAGCGGTTGTTCGAAAAATCTATCACCAGCTCTTGGTCATCTTCCAGATGAAGGTGTCCTGCTTCCTTGAACTGGTAGTGTTCTTCCCAATTCACTTCATACCTGTATTCTCCTGCTTTTAAGTACAGGGGGGTGTCTTCGGGCAGCACAAAAACATCTCCTTCCTTGCTCAAGTTCACTTGTATCTGGTTCCAGTCTGCCACGTTGAACAGACTGACGCTTTTTGTGTACGTGAAGTAGCGTGTCAGATCGCCTGTCACCCGCACCCGCAGGCGCAGCCAGTCGCCGCTCATGGCGGCGCGGACGGTGGTGTCGCTGCCCGCCACGGTGAAGTCGCCGCTGCTGTACACCTGGCCATTGTCTGTTATCTCGTAGTGGTACTCCCCATCGTGCAACATGTAGGTGGCGGAGCCCCTCTCTCCCAGCCCCCCTTCACAGTAGGCACAATAGCCCGTGGATGAGGTGAGGGTCAGATACCCCGATGTGTAGGGGTTGCCTTCGCGGTCGGTGGCGGCAATGGTCACGCTGTGGTAGCGTTGCGGGTCCACCTGGAAGGTGAATGCCGCATCCTCCGCCCCCATTGTGAACGGCTGGGCGGGAGCACCGTAATAACCGGTATAGCTGCCATCGGTCGGGCGGATGACGGCCTCCATCGTGTATTGCCCCGGCTGCAGGTAGTAGGGTGCGGACAAGTCCCAGGGTGAGTCCGCAGCCTCGTCGGCCCACGGTGCATCCGTTTGCAAGCTGATGCTGAGGCGGGACAGTTCCCAGTTCTCCGGGTCGCTGGTGGCGAAGCTCACGGCGTGGTAGCCGGTCATGTCCACCGGGATGGTCAGGGATTCGTCATCGACCATGAACGACCCCCATTTGGGGAAACAGTGTACGTCTGCGCTGTAATCATTGTAATTCACGCGATAGGTGCATTCGAAGGGTTCGTACACCACTATGTTGGTGGTGTGCAGGCCGCTTTCCGGGTCGTATTCTACACTGGAATAGTCGCTCAACTCGAAGAAGATGTTCTCTTTCGACATGCCTTCGGGCAACTTCACGTCGAAAGATACGGTTATCACCGTCCAGTCGGCCTGCTGCCGCTGGATGTTTTCCTGCTTGGGTTGCAGGGGAATGCGCTGCCCCGCTCCGTGGCGTGCCGGTTGTTGCTGCGCCCACGCCCCCGCGCACAGCAAGGCCATGAGGGCGGTTGTGATACATCTTAGTTTCATATCAATACTGATTTTTACCCGCCGCAGCCCCTGGCAAGTGTGGTTGCAAAATGTTTTGTTGATTGGAAAAGAATGGATAGGATATAAAAGAGGCGCGGGTTGCTGTACCAGCCGCTCGTCCCGGTCTTTCAGGCGTCTCGCATTGCCCCAATCCCAAGGAAGAGCAACGCAGAAGCCCACGCCGAATATGTACACGTACAACCCCGCACCCATAGGGCATGGGCACGGCAAGGGCTGTACTTTCTTTATACATATTCCCACGGGCATCTATCGCTGCTTTGCATCGGGGATTGTTTCAAGCTTGCGAGACTTTGAAAGACCCAAAGACAAAGCGTCAGATAAACGCCTTTTCTACATACTATGTATGTATCCTCCTCCCGCCCGGCTTCCGCTGGTGCAGCAACCGCAGCAGGTAAGATACGACTGCAAAGGTAGGGCAAATATTTGGAACTGCGAATGTTTTTTCCCGTTTTATGCGGAGATGTTTTGCAAATCATGCGGACATGTTTTCCAACTTGTGCAGACAAGTTCTACTGCCCACAGTTATGGGTCGTACAACCCATAACTGTGAGCTGTACGACCCACAACTGTGGGTTATACAACCCATAACTGTGGGCAGTAAAACTTCTGCTCACGTTTTGGAAAACTTGTGCTTGCAACCGGGAAAACATCCGCAGGAGAAAGGGAGAAGCCGCCAAGGCATTTCCTCCCTTTTGCGGTGCTGCGCTCATCTCCATTCGTTAATCAAGCTTAAAACTTGATGCTTTGATAGTACTTTGCATTGCATGGTACTGTTCTTTTCCTACCTTTGCGCAGTCAACGCAAGTCAAACTCATTAAAACCATTGGAACGTATGAAAAAGAGACTGACCCGCTCCAATTGGACGCTTAGCTCAGCTGGTTCAGAGCGTCTGCCTTACAAGCAGAGGGTCGGCGGTTCGAATCCGTCAGCGTCCACCATTATTTAGCCGTTCTTTTCAAAAAGGACGGCTTTTTTATTAATAAACCAAACCATGTGTTATTGCTATATTCTCTATTCCGAGAGAATCGACTCTTTCTATGTTGGTTCGACCAGTAACTTAGAAAACCGCATTCAAAGGCACAACTCTGGCAGAAGCACCTATACGAAGAAAGGCATTCCATGGAAAGTTGTTTACGCCAAAGAATATCCCACAAAAGCTGAAGCCTACCGTGCCGAAATGCATATCAAGGCGCAGAAAAGCCGGAAATACATCGAACACCTTATTAACGATGCTTAGCTGGTTCAGAGCGTTCCGATGCAATCGGAAGGGTCGGCGGTTCGAATCCGTCAGCGTCCACACTACCATTCAAGCCGTTCTCGCTAATGAGGACGGCTTTTTTTGTGCTCAGAAGACGGTTCGTAATGCTATTTCTTCACTATCTGCTCCGTGCGGGTGCCTTCGGGCGTGGCTTCCGTGAGCAGGCGACAGGTCCGGTGGCAGTGTGCCAAAATCGTTATACCAAGTGAAAACCATTGGTATACGCGAGATGAAAATTGCACCTCGTACACTCCATCGGGCAGGTCGCCCACGTTGCATGTCCATCCGGCAGTGACGCTGCTACCCCGTTGGCCGGAGCTTCTACCTGCGTGGGGGCAGACTGGTATGCTACCTGTCGGTCAGTATCCAGCAGTACCAGGACGGCGTGCCCGTGGAAGTGGGCCAGCCCCATATTGGCCAAGGCGGTGCTTGTCTCGAAGTCCTCATGCCGTGTTTCTTTGTGGTCTCTATAATTGAAGTACCGGGGTATGAACGAAAGTATCCGGAATTCTTCAGTTTGATTTTCAGCTTGCGTATGCCACGTCCGGATGCGTTGTTGATCGCCGGAATGGACGGAATTTGAATGAAGTTGAAAATATAGTCACGGCATTTTAGAAACTGCTTTGATTTCATTCAAATCATGCTTAACAAATCAAAACAGTTTCTTAAAAGAAAAGGGAAGCAGACCCTAGCGGATTTCCTTTTTTGTTGTCTTTGAAATCTGGAATTAGAAATCTTTTTTGCCCGTACCAAGAAAAAGACTAATTTTGTGGAGGTGTAATGCAACGCCCGTACCACAGATGGATGCAAGCGTTTTTTGGAGCGTGATAGGCGCATACAACCGGCAGACGGTGATGCTTCAAGTGTTTTTGCTGGCGTTGCTGTCGGTGGCGTTATCGGTTGCGTACCGGCATCGGCGGGGGCGACCGGCGTGGCTTGCCTTGGGCGTGGCGCACTTGTTCATCGGCATTGTGTTCTTCGGCATATACGGCACGGAACCCATACAGAAGTATTTCGCCATGCCGCTTTTTGTCCTTTGCGGGTTCTTGTTCTTGTATGAAGGCATTTGGCACAAGAGCGGAGTCCTTGACAGACCGACAAGGGCGCAGTGGGTGTTGCTGGCGTTATATGTGCTTTACCCGCTCATTTCCGCCTTGCTGGGCAATCGTTTCCCCACCTTGGTGACACACATCATGCCGTGTCCTGTCGCTTATTTGGGTTTGGTGGTGTATGCCGGTTGCCGCAGGAAGAATGTGGTGCTGCTTGGGTTACTGACGTTGTGGGGGCTGACGGGCGTGAAGTCTGTCATATTCCAGGCATACGAGGATGTCATCCTGCTGTTGGGCGGCCTTTACGGATTGGCATTGCTGCGGCGGGAACTTGTCGCCGGAAAGCACACGGGGACAAGAAGCACCAAGGCATTTATGAATTAACAAGTAGCAGTTCTATACTACTCTAAATAATTTGATATAAGATGGGATTATTCGGCCTGTTTAATAAGGAAAAGAAGGAAACGCTCGACAAGGGGCTGACCAAGACGAAGGAAAGCGTGTTCTCCAAGCTGTCGCGGGCGGTAATGGGCAAGTCGAAAGTGGACGACGAGGTGCTCGACAACCTGGAGGAAGTGCTCGTAACCTCGGACGTGGGCGTGGAGACCACCCTGCGCATCATCGGCCGCATCGAGGAGCGCGTGGCGCGCGACAAGTACATGAACACCTCGGAGCTGAACGGCATCCTGAAGGAAGAGATTGCCGCCCTGCTGGCCGAGAACCATGCCGACGCGCCCGCCGACTTCGACGCCCCCCTGCCCGCCACGCCCTACGTCATCATGGTGGTGGGGGTGAACGGCGTGGGCAAGACCACCACCATCGGCAAGCTGGCATACCAGTTCACCAAGGCGGGCAAGAAGGTCTACCTGGGTGCGGCGGACACCTTCCGCGCCGCCGCCGTGGAGCAGCTGGTGATATGGGGAGAGCGTGTGGGCGTGCCCGTCATCAAGCAGCAGATGGGTTCCGACCCCGCCTCGGTGGCCTATGACACCGTGTCGTCTGCCAAGGCCAACGGGGCCGACGTGGTGATAATCGACACGGCCGGCCGCCTGCACAACAAGATAAACCTGATGAACGAATTGACCAAGATAAAGAACGTGATGCGCAAGGTGCTGCCCGATGCGCCCCACGAGGTGCTGCTCGTGCTCGACGGCTCCACGGGGCAGAACGCCTTCGAGCAGGCCAAGCAATTCACCAAGGCCACGGACGTGAACGCACTGGCCATCACCAAGCTCGACGGCACGGCCAAGGGTGGGGTGGTCATCGGCATATCGGACCAGTTCAAGATACCCGTGAAGTACATCGGGCTGGGCGAACGCATGGAAGACCTCCAGGTGTTCGACAAGAAGGCTTTCGTGGAATCGCTGTTCAGTTAACCCCAGGGAGAGGAGGCATTGCGTCATGAAAAAGAACCTGGTGGACATCATCACCCTGGGCTGCTCGAAGAACCTGGTAGACTCCGAACACCTGCTGCGGCAGTTCGAAGCCCTCGGCTACCGCGTGCGGCACGATGCCGGGCGACCCGACGGCGAAGTGGTCATCGTCAACACGTGCGGCTTCATCGGCGACGCGAAAGAGGAAAGCATCGACACCATCCTGCAACTGGCCGACCTGCGCAAGCGGGGGCGGATAGGCCGCCTGTACGTGATGGGCTGCCTTTCCGAACGGTATCTGAAGGAACTGGAGACCGAAATCCCCGAAGTGGACCGCTACTACGGCAAGTTCAACTACACCGACATCCTGACCGACCTGGGGCGCGAATACCGTGCCGACCTGCGCCTGGAGCGCACCCTCACCACGCCCCCGCACTACGCCTACGTCAAGATTTCCGAAGGGTGCAACCGCACCTGTTCCTACTGCGCCATCCCCCTCATCACCGGCCGCCACCGCTCGCGCCCCATGGACGACATCGAGCAGGAAGTGCGGCTGCTGGCCGGGCGCGGGGTGAAGGAGTTCCAGCTCATCGCGCAGGACCTTTCCTACTACGGACTCGACCTCTACAAGAGCCTCAAGCTGGCCGACCTGCTGCAACGCCTGGCAGACATTCCCGGCGTGGAGTGGCTGCGGCTGCACTATGCCTATCCGGCGCATTTCCCCTGGGACGTGCTGCGGGTGATGCGCGAGCGCGACAACGTGTGCCGCTACCTCGACATTGCCTTGCAGCACATCAGCGACCACATGTTGCAACTCATGCGGCGCAACATCACGAAGGCGGAGACCTACGACCTGCTGCGCCGCATCCGTGAGGAAGTGCCCGGCATCCACCTGCGCACCACCCTGCTCCTGGGCCACCCGGGCGAGACGGAGCAGGACGTGGACGAGGCCGAGCAGTTCGTGCGCGACATCCGCTTCGAGCGGCTGGGGGCGTTCGCCTTCTCCAACGAGGAAGGCACCTACGCCTACGAACATTACACGGACGACATCCCCCCCGAAGTGAAAGAAGCCCGCGTGGCACGCATCATGGGGGTGCAACAGGATATTTCCCTCGAAACGAACCAGGCAAAGATAGGCCGGCAGATGCGGGTCATCATCGACCGCGTGGATGGCGATTACTACGTGGGGCGCACCGAGTTCGACTCGCCCGAGGTGGACCCGGAGGTGCTCATCCCCGTCGGCACGGAGGGCGTGCGCGTGGGCGAGTTCTACCAGGCCACTATCACCGGTGCCGCCGACTTCGAGCTGTACGCACGGTAAGAGGGAGGCAGCACACCCGGCAACCAGGCTTGCTGTTGTCGCAGAATCTTCTTTTTTCGATATAAACACCATTTGACATGAACCACAAAGAACTGATTGGCGCGGTGGCCGCCCGGCTGGATATGCCGGAGGATTACGTGTCGCGGCTGCTCGAAGTCGCGGTGGACACGATGTCCGCGCAGTTGTGCGAGGGCAACCAGGTGGGCGTACAGGGCTTCGGCACGCTGGAAGTACGCCGCAAGGAGGAACGTATCTCCGTGAACCCCGCCACGCAGGTACGCACGCTGGTGCCGCCCAAGCTGGTGGTGAATTTCAAGCAGAGCAATGTATTAAAGGATAAACTGAAAGGGCTTCCCCATGAGTAAGGCGAAACTGACGATGCAGGACATCGTGAACACCATTGCAGGCAAGGCTGGCGTGACCAAGACGGCTGCGGAGGAGTTTTTCCGCGCCTGGATGGCGGTGACGGAGGAAGTCCTGCTGGCAGACGGGCAGGTCAAGGTGCGGGGCTTCGGCACGTTCCGCCGGGTGTGGATGGCCCCGCGCAAGAGCGTGAACGTGCAAACGGGCGAGGACATCCTGCTCGATGGCTACTACCGGGTGGTGTTCGTGCCCGACCGCGAACTGAAGGAACGGGTGAACGAGCCGTATGCCCACCTGGAGCCGGTGGTGCTCGACGGCGAACCCGAGGCGGCGCAACCGGCCTCTGAGCCCGACCCGCTGGCTACCCTGGCCGAGCAGGCCGATGAAATCAAGGGCTTGCTGTCCGAGATACGGGCCATGTCGGCTGCGGCAGTTCCCGCCGGGGAGGTTGCCGCCCGCCCCGAATCGGCGGCACCGGCCGCCGACGAGCCGCCCGCCCCGGAGGAAGAAACATCGCCCGCAGAGGCATCACCCGATGGCATCCGCGAGGAAGAGACACCCGCCAGGGAAGAAAAGGCATCGCCCGCCGCCACTCCCCAAGAGGAGCCGTCGCAGCCGCAGGAAACACCTCCTGCCCCGGCGGAAACCGCCCCGAAAGGCACCCCCTTGCCGCCCCCGCTGCCGAAGCGGCGCACAGGGTGGCGCGTGGTGCTGGGCGTGCTGGCGGCCGCGGTGGTGCTGACAGCCGCCTACTTCGGCATCATGCCGGTGCAGCATTGGGTGAACAAGGTGTTCTTGGGATACGACACACGGACCTATGATGCCGTGCACGAGCGTTGGGAAGCTCGGCAAACCGCCCCGGCGCAGTCCTTGCCACAAGCTGTTACCCCGGCGGCGGTGGACACGTTCCGGCAGGTGTTCGACAGCCGCTTCGACCACCGCGAATACCTGGCCACCGAGCGGTTCAACCCCGGCAGCCGCCTGGCGCACCTGGCAGACCGTTATTATGGTTCGCCCTACTTCTGGGTGTACATCTACGAGGCCAACCGCGAGGCCATCCCCGACCCCGACCGGGTGCAGGTGGGGGCGCAGGTACGCATCCCGAAGATGCCCGCCCTGCTGGTAAACCCCGACGACCCCCGGGCCGTGGAGGCCGCGTTGTCCCTGCGCGAGCAGTATCTGAAGAAATAGTATCCGAATGCGGGATGCGACAGGGACGAAAACCGCCTGTCCCCCATGCCTTGTGCACCCCACTCCCGTCCCTCTCCTTGAAAGGCCGTGTGAAATTTGACCTGCTGTTTTCACGCAGCCTCCCGGGGAGATGGGGATAAACCATCTTCCCTTATTACAGGAATTTAATTCCCTTACTACGAAAATTTTGCTGCGTTACTGCGGAATTTCATTTCCGCACGTACGGAAATCCGGCTGCGTCCGCACGGAGGTTTTCCTCCCTCCCGGCGGGCTGCACTTAATAATCTAAAATCAGGTTAAGAGATATTAAACAGCGGTTTCGACGGGTCAAATTCCATTTATTTTTGTGTCGCTTGAAACGAATAAGGACATACAACATACGATATGGAACAGTCAGTTGATATTCGAGAACTTAATGAACGCATTGAGAAGCAGAGTGCTTTCGTGGATGCGTTGGTCATGGGCATGAACAAGGTCATCGTGGGGCAGAAGCACCTGGTGGACTCGCTGCTGATAGGCTTGCTCTCGGACGGGCACATCCTGCTCGAAGGGGTGCCGGGCCTGGCCAAGACATTGGCCATCAAGACGCTGGCCGACCTGGTGAAGGCAGACTTCAACCGCATCCAGTTCACGCCCGACTTGCTGCCTGCCGACGTGATAGGCACCATGATTTACAGCCAGAAGACGGAGGAATTCACCATCAAGAAAGGACCGGTTTTCGCCAACTTCATCCTGGCGGATGAAATAAACCGCGCCCCGGCCAAGGTGCAGAGCGCCTTGCTCGAAGCCATGCAGGAACGCCAGGTCACCATCGGCGAAACCACGTACAAGCTGGAAGAGCCGTTCCTGGTGATGGCCACGCAGAACCCCATCGAGCAGGAAGGCACCTACCCGCTGCCCGAGGCGCAGCTCGACCGCTTCATGCTGAAAGTTGTCATCAACTATCCGCAAAAGGAGGAGGAAAAGCTCATCCTGCGGCAGAACATCGAGAAGGTGAAACCCACGGTCGCGCCCGTGCTCACCCCGCAGGACATCGTGGCCGCCCGCGACGTGGTGCGGCAGGTGTACCTGGACGAGAAAATCGAACGCTACATCGTGGACATCGTGTTTGCCACGCGCTTCCCGCACGACTACGAGCTGCCCTCGCTCAAGGACATGATAGCCTGCGGAGCCTCGCCCCGCGCGTCCATCAACCTGGCCCTGGCGGCACGTGCCTACGCCTTCATCAAGCGGCGCGGATACGTCATTCCCGAGGACGTGCGTGCCGTGTGCTATGACGTGCTGCGCCACCGCATCGCCCTCAGTTACGAGGCCGAAGCCAACAACATGACTTCCGACGAGATCATCACCGAGATATTGAACGCGATAGAAGTGCCATAGCGAAGCCACAAGCTACGAGCCACGAGCTACAAGTGGAATACATGGCCTCTCCTGACCGGTCTGCTTGGGACTCGCAACTTGTAGCTTGTAGCTTGTAGCTTGTAGCTGAAATATGGAAACCAGTGAACTCTTAAAACAGGTGCGGCGCATCGAGATAAAGACGAAGGGGTTGTCACAAAACATCTTCGCGGGTGAATATCATTCCGCCTTCAAGGGATTGGGGATGACATTTGCCGAGGTGCGCGAGTACCAGTATGGCGACGACGTGCGCTCCATCGACTGGAACGTGACGGCACGGTTCGGGCACCCTTACGTGAAAGTGTTCGAGGAAGAACGCGAGCTGACCGTGATGCTTCTGGTCGACGTGTCGGGCAGCCGCGACTTCGGCACGGTGTCCAAGATGAAGAAGGACATCTTTACCGAGGTGGCGGCCACGCTGGCTTTCTCCACCATCCAGAACAACGACAAAATCGGCGTCATTTTCTTTTCGGACCGCATCGAGAAGTTCATCCCGCCCCAGAAAGGGCGCAAGCACGTGCTGCACATCATCCGCGAGCTGATTGACTTCGAGCCGGAAAGCAACCGCACGGACATCGCCGGGGCGTTGCGTTACCTGACGAACGCCATCCGCAAGCGTTCGACGGCGTTCATCATCTCGGACTTTCTGGACGACGGTTTCGACAAGGAATTGCAGATAGCCAACCGCAAGCACGACATTGCCGCCTTGCAGGTGTATGACGTGCGCGAGACGGAACTGCCCGACGTGGGACTCATCAAACTGAAAGATGCCGAGACAGGCGAACGCCTGTGGGTGGACACGGGCGACCGCCGCCTGCGCCTGGCCTATCGCAACCATTGGAACGAAAGGCAGTTGGAATTGCAGAAGGCGTTTGTGCGGGCGGGGGTGGACTGGGTGTCCATGTCCACCGCCGATGATTATGTGCGCGCCCTGCTGTCGCTCTTCAAGCGGCGGGCGTAGCCGGGAATAAGGAAAAAAGGTATGAAAAAATCCATCCTGTTATTATATGGTATAGCCCTGCTGGCGTGGCTGGCCGTGCCGGGGGCACGGGCGCAGCAGGCGGTGGTGGACGCGTCGTTGGACTCCACCGTCATCCTCATCGGCGAGCAGACGCGCCTCTCCCTGGAGGCGGAACAGCAGCCGGGCGAGGTGGTGCAGTTTCCCCTCTTCTCAGACCGCATACCCGGCGGGCTGGACATCGTGGAGCCGCTGCAAGTGGACACCGCGGAGGCTGCCGACGGGCTGATACGGGTGACCCACAGCTATGTGGTGACAGCCTTTGAGGACTCGCTGTTGTACATACCGCCGTTTGCATTTGTGGAGGGCGGCGACACGCTATGGTCGAAATCGCTCTCGCTGAAGGTGGTGCAGCCGTTCGAGGTGGACATGGAGGCCAATTCCATCACCGACATCAAGCCGGTGTACCGCCCGCGCTTTAATTGGTTGGGGTTGTTTAAAATTATCCTGCTGGTGTTGCTGGTGGCCGCCGTGGGAGTGGGGGTGTACGTACTCATACGGAAGTACGTGCAGAAGAAACCCGTGTTCGAAGCATCGGCTGCCGAGCCGGAACGTCCCGCCCACGAGGTGGCGCTGGAGGTGCTGAACCGCCTGAAAGAAGAAAAGCCGTGGCAACAAGGCCGGGTGAAAGAGTATTACACGCAGCTGACCGATGCCGTGCGGCTGTATATCGACCGCACGTTTGGCGTGAATGCCTGCGAAATGACCTCCAACGAAATACTGGACGGCTTGCGGCAGCTGAAGAAGGAGTCCAAGGAGCTGTACGGCAAGTTGCAGGATATGCTGCGAATGGCCGACTTGGCGAAGTTCGCCAAATGGACACCCACGCCCGGCGAATGCGAACAGAGCCTGAAGGATGCTTTCACTTTTGTGGAAGAGACCATGCCGCGCGAACCCGAACCGGCAGCCGAGGAAAAAGGTGAAAGTATAAAGGAGAAAGCAGAAAGTGAAAAGTAGAAAGGTGAAAGGGGAAAGTAGAAAGTAGAAAGGGGAAAAGGAAGAAAGTTGAAAGGGGAAAGTAGAAAGGTGAAAAGGGAAAGGGAGAAAGGTGAAAAGTAGAACAAATCGGCAAATAAAGCGTGAGTGGTTAATCACTAATCATTAAACATTAAACATTATTTCATGTCCTTTCATAATCCGGAATATTTGTTGTTCCTGCTGCTGCTGATACCGGTGGTGTTCTGGTACGTGTGGGAGATGCAACGGTCGGATGCGAGCCTGCAAATCTCCTCGCAACAGCGGCTGAAGGAATATCCCAAGACCTTGCGGCTGCGTTTGCGCCACCTGCCATTCGTGTTGCGGGTGCTGGCCATCGCGTGCGTCATTGTGGCGGTGGCCCGTCCGCAGAAGTCGGACAGCTGGAAGACCGAGAACACCGAGGGCATCGACATCGTATTGGCATTGGACATCTCCGGCTCCATGGAGTTGCCCGATTTCACGCCCAACCGCCTGGAAGCGGCCAAGTCGCTGGGCATCGAGTTCATCAAGTCGCGTCCCAACGACAACATCGGCCTGGTGGTGTTTGCCGGCGAAAGCTTCACGCAATGCCCGCTGACCACCGACCACGCCGTGCTCATCAACCTGTTCAACGCCGTGGACTTCGGCATGATAGAGGACGGCACGGCCATCGGCCTGGGGCTGGCCAACGCGGTGGGGCGCATCAAGGACGGCTCTGCACGCTCCAAGGTCATCATCCTGCTGACCGACGGAACGAACAACCGGGGCGACGTGACTCCCCTCACGGCGGGCGAGATAGCGCAGACCTTCGGGGTGCGGGTGTACACCATCGGGGTGGGATCGCATGGGGAAATCCGGATGCCTTACCAAACGCCTCTTGGCGTGCGCTACCAGGTGGTGGACGGCAATTTCGAGGAAGAGCCCCTCAAGGAAATCGCCCAAATGACCGGTGGCGTGTATTTCCGGGCCACGGACAACAACTCCCTGCGCACGATATACAAGGAGATAGACGAGTTGGAAAAGACGAAGATACGGGTGCGCGAATTCAGCAAGAAGGAGGAAGCCTACCACCTGTTTGCCCTGCTGGCACTCATCTTCCTGGCTGCGGAGGTGGCGTTGCGCAATACCTACCTGCGCACGAACCCGTGACCCCTAAATCCCCTAAAGGGGACTTGTGGAGGTTAGAATTGTTCCTTGTGTCTTCCTGACATGGCACAGTTGATTTAAGATAAAGCACCGCCAAAGCCCCCTTTAGGGGGTTGGGGGTAGTAGTAGATAAATTGTTTTTATGTTCAGATTTGCAGCACCGGAATATCTGTTCCTGCTCCTGTTGGTACCCGTACTGATAGGCGTGTTCTGGTATGCCGGTTTTCGGAAAAAACGTAACAGGAAGCAGTTTGGCAACCCCGAGTTGTTGGACCGATTGTCGCCGAACGTGTCACACGTGCGTCCTCATGTGAAGTTTTACCTGCAACTGGCCGCGCTGATATTGCTTGTCGTGGTGCTGGCACAACCGCAGTTCGGTTCGAAGGAGGAAACAGTGAAGCGGCAAGGTATCGAGGTGATGATAGCCTTGGACGTGTCCAACTCCATGTTGGCGGAAGACATCCAGCCCAGCCGCCTGGACAAGGCCAAGCAGATGGTAGCCCAGCTGGTGGACGACATGCAGGACGACAAGGTGGGCATGATTGTATTCGCGGGCGATGCCTACGTGCAGCTACCCATCACGGTAGATTACGTGTCGGCCAAGATGTTCCTTTCATCGGTCAATACGCAGATGGTACCCCGACAGGGCACGGCCATCGGTTCGGCCATCGATTTGGCCATTAAGTCGTTCGGGCAGAAGAGCGAGGCAGGCCGCGCCATCATCGTGATAACCGATGGCGAGAACCACGAGGACGATGCCGTGGGAGCGGCCAAGCTAGCTGCCGAAAACGGCATTGTGGTCAACGTGGTGGGCATGGGCCGTCCCGAGGGATCGCCTATCCCGGTGCCAGGCACCATGAGTTTCTGGAAAGACAAGAGCGGCAACGTGGTGGTGTCCAAGCTCAGCGAGGACATGTGCCGCGAGATAGCGCAGGCGGGCGGCGGCATTTACGTGCGTGCCGACAACACGAACACGGCTTTGCGGGCGGTGAGCAACGAGCTGGACAAGCTGGCCACGGCGGAAATTGAAACCAAAGTGTTCACCGAGCACAACGAGCAGTTCCAGTCGTTTGCCTTCTTCGCCTTGTTCCTGCTGTTGCTGGACTTCTTCGTCTTTGCCCGCAAGAACAAACGCCTGGCGAAGATTCACATATTCGATTTGAAGGAAAAGATTAGTAAGTGAGATGAAACGGTTTTTATTGATAATGGCCTTGCTGCCTGCCGTGTGCGGGGTGTATGCCCAGCAGGAGGGAGCGAACGTGCGGGCGGGTAACAAGCTGTATGAGGACGGCAAGTTCACCGAGGCGGAGGTGGAGTACCGCAAAGGCTTGCAGAAGAAGCCGGACTCGTTCGAGGCCAACTTCAACCTGGGCAACGCCTTGTTCCGGCAGGAGAAATACGAGGAAGCCATGAAGTATTATGGCAACGCGGCGGCACAAACCCCGGACGATAAGGCCAAGCTGGCTGCCGCCTACCACAACATCGGCAATTCCCTGCTGATGGGCAACCAGGTGGAGCAAAGCATCGAAGCTTACAAGCAGGCGTTGAAAAACAATCCGGCAGACGATGAAACGCGCTACAACCTGGCCTTCGCCCAGCAAATGCTGAAACAGCAACAGCAACAGCAACAACAAGACCAACAGAACCAGCAAGACCAACAGCAGCAACAAGACCAGCAGAGCCAGCAAGACCAACAGCAGCAACAAAACCAGCAAGATCAGCAAGACAACCAGCAACAACAGCAGCAACCTCAACAGCAAGAGCCGCAAATGTCCGAGGAGAACGCCCAACAAATACTGGATGCCTTGCTGGAAGACGAAAAAGACACGCAGGAAAAGGTGAAAGCCCAGAAAGCCCGTGCCACGCGGAATGTGGAAAAAGACTGGTGATGATTAGTGATTAGTGATTAACGGTTAGTGCGCCATCCGCAAGGTCTGCAGGAACGTAAATCCGTACCAATCCGTTCAATCCGTATCATCCGTGTTCCCACAATCTGAAATTTGAAATTTGAAATTTGGAACCCCAAACATATGACGTATATATATAATAGGAATATAAAGCAAATGCTGCTCCTGCTCTTCCTGTGGGTGGCGGGAGCGGCAGTGGCGGCCGACGAGCCTGTGAAGTTCCAGGCTTCCGGCCCGGAAAAGGTGATACTCGACAAGCCGTTCCAGGTGTCGTTCAGCGTCAATGCGAAAGGCAAGGACTTCCGCCTGCCCGAAATCAAAGACTTCGACGTGCTGGCAGGCCCGTTCGAGTCGCATTCGTCGAGCATGAGCATCATCAATGGCGAACGCACGTCCAGCGTGTCCTACAAATACACGTACACCCTGCTGGCCAAAGGCACGGGGCGGTTTACCATCCCCTCCGCCTCCATCATGGTGAAGAACAAGAAATACACCTCCAACGGTCTCAGCATCGAGGTGCTTCCTGCCGATGCACAGCAACCGTCCCAACAGCAACAGCCGGGCGGGTCGCAGGGAGGCGGCGCGGCGCAAGGACAGGGCAGCGACGCGAGCATTTCGCGCGACAACCTCTTTATCCGCACCCTCGTGTCGAAAACGAAGGTGTACGAGCAGGAGGCCGTACTGCTCACGTACCGGCTTTACTCCACGCTGGCCGTGGTGAATGCGGGCGTGAAAAAGATGCCCGACTTCAAAGGCTTCATGAAAAACGACCTGGAAACCCAATCGCAACTTACGCTGGAGAATTACAACGGGCGCAACTACGCCACGGCCGACCTGTACCAGACGGTGCTGTTCCCCCAGCGCAGCGGCGTGGCCGAAGTAGAGCCGGCCGACTTCGAGGTCGTCATCCGCATCGAGAACACCAGCCCCCGGCGCAGTATTTTCGACAGTTTCTTCGATTCGTACACCAACGTGTCGCGCGATGTCACGGCACCGGGCGTGAAGATACAGGTGGACGCCCTGCCCACGGCGGGCCGCCCCATGGCGTTCAACGGCACGGTGGGCAGCTTCCAGATGAATTCCACCCTTTCGGCACAGGAGGTCAAGGCCAATGAGGCTGTGACCATGACCGTCACGATAGAGGGTGCGGGCAACATGCGGATGCTCAAGACACCGTCGGTGAAGTTCCCGGAAAGCTTTGAACGCTATGACCCGAAGGTGACCAACGATTTCAAAGTGACGGCTTCGGGCGTAAACGGGAAGAAGACGGTGGAATACCTCTTCATCCCCCGCCACTCGGGTGAGTTTGACATTCCGCCGGTAGAGTTGTGCTATTTCGACACGAAAACCCGTTCGTACAAGACGCTCCGCACGCCGGCCTATCACCTCAATGTACAGAAAGGCGAAGAAGGCTCCGCCCCCGCCGCCGTGGTGGAAAACTATGCGGGCAAGGAGGAAGTGAAACAGTTGGGCAGCGACATCCGCTATATTCACACCGGCAGCATGAACATCGTGCCCGAGCAAACGCCGAAGGTCGGCTCGCTTACCTCATGGCTCATGTACCTGGTGCCGCTGGCCGTGACCCTGCTCGTATTCATCCTGTTGAGCAAACAGGCCAAAGAAAATGCCAACGTACGCCTGGTGAAGAACAAACGGGCGAACAAGGTGGCCCGCAAACGACTGAAGGCGGCACAGAAGCTCTTGAACGAAGGCAAGAAGGACCTGTTCTACGACGAGGTGCTGAAGGCCATGTGGACTTACCTGAGCGACAAAATGTCAATACCGGTATCATCACTCAACAAGGACAA
>CALUML010000029.1 GCA_944321745.1 uncultured Bacteroidales bacterium | reverse complement strand
TTTCAAGTAAACTTGATTGCTTTGCGCTCGACTTTCGCTATCTTTGCGCTCACAAAAACGGATAAAGGCATATGAGCCTGTTATTGATTAGCAACTCCACCAATGCGGGCGAGGCGTATTTGGAACACCCGAATCGGGAAATACAGAAGTTCTTGGGACGCGACACCATCGAGGCATTGTTTATCCCCTACGCGGCGGTCACGTTCTCCTACGACGACTACGAGGCGAAGGTCAACAACCGCTTTGCCGAGATAGGCCACCGCGTGCGCAGCATCCACCGGTACGACGACCCGCAGGCGGCGGTGGAAAAGGCCAAAGCCATCATCGTGGGCGGGGGCAACACGTGGAAACTCGTACGCATGATGCACGACCAGGGACTGCTGCCGCTCATCCGCCAGAAAGTGCTCGGCGGCACGCCCTACGTGGGTTGGAGCGCGGGGGCAAACGTGGCATGCCCCACCCTGCGCACCACGAACGACATGCCCATCACCCACCCCGGCACGTTCGACACACTGGGGCTGGTGCCGTTCCAAATCAATCCGCATTACCTGGACGACCACCCGGCCAACCACGGCGGAGAGACCCGCGAACAGCGCATCGAGGAGTTCATCTGCGAAAACCGCGACCTGTACGTGGTGGGCTTGCGCGAAGGCACCATGCTGCGCCGCGAAGGCGACGAACTCACCCTCATCGGCCGCCGCCCGGCCCGCATCTTCAAGTATGGCGCGAAGCCCAAGGAACTGGACGCGGACGACGACTTCAACTTCCTGCTAAAATAACCGCACGCGGGATAGACAAACTGAAACCCCATCGCCACATGCGCACCATCGAACTGCTTTCCCCGGCCAAGAACCTCGACTGCGGCATGGCGGCCATCAACCACGGAGCCGATGCCGTGTACATCGGTGCTCCCCGCTTCAGTGCCCGGGCGGCAGCGGGCGTGTCCGTGGCCGACATCGAGCAGCTGGCCCGCTACGCCCACCGCTTCCGCGCCAAGGTGCTGGTGGCCCTCAACACGGTGCTGACCGACGCGCAATTGCCCGAGGCGGAACGGCTTATCCGCCAGCTGTACGAGGCAGGGGCGGACGCGCTCATCGTGCAGGACATGGGCATCCTGCAAATGCCCGGCCTGCCACCCATCGCGCTCCATGCCAGCACGCAGGCCGACAACCGCACGGCGGAGAAGGTGCGCTTCCTGGAGCAGGCGGGGTTCTCGCGCGTGGTGCTGGCACGCGAACTGTCATTGGAACAAATAAGGCACATCGCCGCCCGCACGCAAGTAGAATTGGAGGTGTTCATCCACGGGGCGTTGTGCGTGAGCTACAGCGGGCGGTGCTACATGAGCCAGGCCGCGTGCGGGCGCAGTGCCAACCGGGGCGAGTGCGCCCAAATGTGCCGCCTGCCCTACGACCTGCTGGATGCCGACGGGCGGGTGCTGGTACGGGGCAAACACCTGCTCTCGCTCAAGGACTTGAACCAGTCCGACCACCTGCAGGAACTGATAGAAGCGGGCGTGACCTCGCTCAAGATTGAAGGCCGCCTCAAAGAAAAAGAATACGTGCAGAACATCACGGCACACTACCGCCGCCGGCTGGATGCCATCCTGGAGGGCAGCACCACCCACCGCGCGGCTTCGTCGGGGCGCACCGTGTTCTTCTTCGACCCCGCCCCCGCCAAGAGTTTCAACCGGGGCTTTACGGACTACTTCCTCACCGGGCGGCGGCCCGACATCATGCAGCCCGACACGCCCAAGTCGCTGGGCGAACCGGTGGGGCGCGTGGCCGCGTGCAACGCCCGGTCGCTGCGCCTGCAAGGTAAAGCACCCATACACAACGGCGACGGCTTGTGCTTCGTCAACCGCCGGGGCGAACTGGAAGGCTTCCGGGTGAACCGGGTGGAAGGGGCGGACATTTTCCCGCTGGAAATGCCCCGCCTGCAACCGGGCGCAGCCGTGTACCGCAACCGCGACGCGGACTTCGAGCGGCAACTGCAACAGCCGTCATCCGCCGAACGGCGCATCCGCCTGGACATCTGCTTGCAGGAGGCGGATGACGGCTTCCTGCTGCGGCTCACCGACGAGGACGGCACAGAAGCATCCCTCCCCTTCGCCTGTGACAAGCAGCCTGCCCGCAACCCGGAACGGGCGCAAGCCGCCGTGCAGGAGCAACTGTCCAAGCTGGGCAACACGATATACACCGCACGCCACGTGGAGGTGCGGTGGGCGCAACCCTACTTCTTCCCCAACGCCGTGCTGAACGACTGGCGCCGCCAGGCCGTGGAGCGGCTCGATGCCGTCCGCGAGCAAGCCTACCGCCGCCCCATGCGCCGCCCGGGCAACCCGTCCGCCCCCTACCCGGCCTCCTCGCTGGACTACACGGCCAACGTGACCAACCACCTGGCCCGCGACTTCTACCAGGCACACGGCGTGCAAGCCGTCGAGCCGGGCTTCGAAGTGCAGCCACCGTCCCGAGCCACCCTCATGCACTGCAAACACTGCATCAAGTATGCCCTCGGATGGTGTCCCCGCCAAGGCGGCCCCGCCCCCGGCCCCGAACCCCTCTACCTGCGCCACGGCGGGCAACGCTACCGCCTGGCCTTCGACTGCGCCCGGTGCGAGATGCGGGTGATGCCCCCAACCTCACCCCTAACCCCCTAAAGGGGGCTTGTTTTTTAACCGCAAAGAACACAGAGGGCGCAAAGGGTTACCCCCAACCCCCTAAAGGGATTACAAGCCCTCCCCATGTGGATGGCCACCGTGTCTTTACACATGGCGGACATGTAAAGCCCCCTTCAGGGGGTTAGGGGTAACCCTTTGCGCTCTTTGCGCTCTTTGCGGTTAATCAAAAGCCCCCTTTAGGGGGTTGGGGGTGTCCCCTTCAGGGGGTTGGGGTTATTTTCTTTCAAAATAATCTATGTTATATTTTGTATTATTGAGAAACATTGCTATATTTGCGTCAATTAACTAAATTACTAACCAAATTAAAAACAACCGCTTATGAGTCTGTTATATCGAGTGACTACCAAGCGTAATCCGCAAGACCCGGAAGGGCAACCCAAGTACTACATCGTACCCATGTCGCGCGGCTCCGTCAGTTTCGACAAGTTGCTGGAACGTGCCGCAGTCGGGATGACCGTTATTCCCGGTGAAATCCGCCTCGCGCTCGACCGTGCGCTGGTCGAGCTGGTGCAGTACGTGGCCGACGGCTTCACGGTGGTGGTGGAGGGCTTCGGCTACTTCCGCCTGGCCACCACGAGCGAAGGCAGCGAAACCGAAAAGGAAGCCACCCCCGACAAGGTGACCAAGAAGCGCATGGTGTTCTACCCCAACAAGAACGTGCGCCGCAAGATGACCGACGCCCCCATGCAGAAGTTAGTTCTAAAGGAACTCGATGGTGTCCAGGTTGAAGTCCAGACCGCTTCCTCCGACACCGAGGAAGAGTCCGGCCAGTGACCCCTGCGCTATCTCGAAGTTACCCCCCCAGGAGCACCCTCCTTACTCCCCTTGTGAGGAGGGTCCTTGCTCCCGGCGGAGTAGGGTTCTTGCTCCCATGGGAACAGGGAGCTTACTCTACCGGGGTCGGTGAGGTTGACCTACGGGGGTCAGGGAGGTCAACCCCATAGGGTCGGCGAGCTTGCTCCCCCGGGAGCAGCCACCCTACTCCCTATAGGAGCAAGCTCCCTACTCCCATGGGAGTAAAGACCCTACCCCCTATAGGAGTAACCGGGTTACTCACTAAGGGAGTAAGCGGGTTACTTCCCCGGGAGTAAAGACCCCTTGCCCGGGATGCCTCACCCCCAACCCCCTAAAGGGGGCTAAACCACCAAACAATCAAACAACAAAACATAACAAATTATGAAGAAAACAATGATTATCGTGGTGGCGAAAAGCAACCACGGCAAGACGAAGTCGCTCAATGCGTTGATCGACTTGCTGCTGCCCGGCGGGGCGCAGCGCGAAACGGACGAACGGGCCCCCAACGGAGCCGACCGCCTCGTGGCGGGCAACTACCGGGGCGTAAAGGTGGGCATCAACACGCTGGCCGACCCCGGCAGCGGATGGGAGCCCCTCCTGTGCCGACTGGCGGAGGGTGACCACCCCTGCGAACTGATAGTAACGGCCTGCCGACCCAACACGCAGCGGTACAAGGCGCGGCGGGATGCATACGCCATCGCCGATAAGAATGGTTACCAAGTGGTGTGGACCACCCCCTTCATCGACCACTGGGGGCACGACACGCACGGAGGCGCAGCCCTCAACCCCGTGTACGCTTCCGCCCTGAAGCTGCTGGTTGACGCGCTCATAGACCGGAAAGGAGGTGAAGCATGAAACGACTACACCTGCTACTCGCCACCCTCGCCCTGCTGTGCACCACCACGCAAGCCTGGGGACAAACGGTTATCGCCTCCGGCACATGCGGCGCGGGAGACGCCAACCTCACTTGGACGCTGACCGTTGACGGCACGTTGACCATCAGTGGGGAGGGACAGATGTATAATTATTCTTCTATTTCTTCCAGTACTCCTTGGTACAAAGAAAAAGATAGAATCCGAACCATCATAATAAGCGATGGTGTAACAAACATCGGAAATTACGCATTCTGCGATTGCACCGGGCTGACATCCGTTGACCTGCCCGAAAACCTGACGTACATAGGAGAATCCGCATTCGAAGGCTGCACCGGGCTGACATTCATCGACCTGCCCGAAAGCTTGACGAGCATAGGATATTATGCATTCCAAGGTTGCACCAAGCTAACATCCATTGAACTTTCTGAAAGCCTTGAAACAATAGGGAACTCAGCATTCGAAGGCTGCATCGGGTTGACTACCCTCACCATTCCTGAAAGCGTAGAAACCATCGGGAACAACGCATTCAAGGAGTGCACCGGATTGACCGTTTTGAATTTTAATGCCATCAATGCGAGTGTACAAAGAAGAGGCACTGGAGGATTTATTTCAACGGCAGAAGCAAATGCAGGATGGACTTTCATACGAACCCTCCACATCGGGGACAATGTGCAACGTATCTCGCCATACTTATTCAAAGGTTGTATAAGACTAACTGCCGTCACTTTACCAGAAAGCGTTACTTGGATACAAAAAGAGGCGTTCGCCGGTTGTAGCAAATTGGCTTCCATCAACATTCCGGTCAACATCACAAGCATAGAAGCCAGCACCTTTGCCAACTGTACGCGCCTGCCGTCCATCAGCCTGCCGCAAAGTATTACCAGCATCGGGAGCAGTGCCTTCGAAGGATGTGCGAGCCTGTCGTCCATCAGCATTCCTCACGAGGTTACAAGCATCGGAAGCCGGGCATTTGCCAACTGTACCAACCTGGCTTCGGTCAACATCCCCACAAGCATCACGAGCATACAGCAGAGTACGTTCGAGGGTTGCACCAGCTTGACCACTATGACTATTCCCGAAAAGATAAGGTCAATAGGAGATGGTGCTTTTACCGATTGCACAGGACTGACCACACTAAACTACCAAGCCGTGGAATGTGAAGAAATGTTCGACTCCATCCCCGGCTGGACATCCATTGTCACACTCAACATCGGGGAAAAGGTCAGACGCATCCCCAGCTATGCGTTCAGCCAATGTACGGAACTGACCACCGTCAATATGCCCGCTGGTGTTGAATCCATAGGAGGGGCTACGTTCCAGGGCTGTACCAGCCTGGCTGTGGTTGACATTCCTGAAAGCGTAACAAGCATAGGAGGAGCTGCATTCGAAGGATGCACACAGTTGAAGACAGTGCAACTCCCCGAAAAGTTGACGAACATAAGCGGAGCCACATTCTCAAACTGCATCGGGCTGGCATCAGTCATTATTCCCGAACACGTGACATACATAGGGGATTATGCCTTTGAAAACTGCACGGGCCTGCTTGACATCAAATGCCGCCCCGGCATTCCTCCCACCATGAACAGCCAAGCATTTTACAACGTAAACCACGGCATACCGGTTTACGTTCCGGAAGGAAGTTTGAGCAGTTACCAAATGGCGGAAGGATGGAAAGACTTCTTCCACACAGAGGAAGTAGATTTTGAAAACATGCGCACCCTCACCGTGCAGTCCTCCGACGAAGCCCAAGGAACGACCGAAGGCGGGGGCATGTACGACGAAGGCGCGGAAACCACCATCACCGCCACGGCCCTGCCCGGCTACCGCTTCGTGCAATGGAGTGATGGCAACACGGACAATCCCCGCACCATCACCCTGACTGCGGACTTGGTGCTGGTGGCGGAATTTGCCCCGCAGCAAACCACAGCCACGCCCCAGGCCACGGCAGACGGGATAATCGTCTATACCACCCCGGGCAGGCTGCATGTGCAAGGCTTGCCAGCCGACCGCGACTACCGCGTACACGACCTCTCCGGCAAGCTGCTGTACCAAGGCCATGAGGAAACGATAGCCTTGCCGCAAGGCTTCTACATCGTGAGGGCGGACGATGACACTGTGAAAGTGGCAGTGAGATAACGGGCAGGCAGAAGCCGTGCCTAAGCATTTAACCGCAAGGGATATTTTAACCGCGAAGAACGCAGAGGGCGCAAAGGATTTATGCGACACGGCAGACTGTTGACTGCCGACCGTTGATGTCAATCCTTTGCGCCCTTTGCGCTCTTTGCGGTTAAGCAAAAGCCCCCGCAATTTATCCCGATTTATCGGGAGGGGGTTGGGGGTCGTTGGGGTCGTTGTTTACCGCACGATCAGCTTGTTCGCCCGCGAGGAAGTGATTTTGTCGTCCATCTGCACGCTGACGCGGTAGAGGTACAGGCCGGGGGCGAGGCGGCCGTTGGCGGCGGTGAGGTCCCAGGTGATGCGGTCGGTGGCCTGCTGCCGCTGCGTCCAGACGAGCTTGCCCGCCAGGTCGTACACATCGACCGTCATGTCCACTATCTCGCCCTCGCGGTCATGCGTCACCTGGATGGTGGTCTCCGTGGTGGCGGGGTTGGGATAGCAGCTCACGGAGAGGATTTCGGGGGACAGCCCCGTCACCACCTCGAAGTCGAGGTATTGCATGGTGGAGACGTTGTACAGGTTCCACACGCGGAACATGAGCGTGTACCGTCCGTCCTCCAGCGTGGGCAGCTGGTAGCTCACCGTGCCCTCCTTGTAAGTGCCGAGAGCGGATTCGTAATAATCGTTGAGCACGAACGACTGGTTGTCGTCCAGCATCAGCATGATGTCGTGCCCGGGCGTGGGGCTGGAGAGGTTGATGCCATGCTCGTCGTACACATGGGCGGTGAAGACGGGGGTCTCGTTGACCTGCCCGCCGGACACGAAGCCGGGGTAGTTGAGGTACATCTGCACTTGCGGGCCGGTGGTGACCTGCGCGGCATCGTCGCTGCTGCCGCCCACGGTAAACTGCTCGAAGTAGCCTTGTCCGCCCTCGCTACCGGTCTCGTCCCACGCGGTGAACACCATGCGCCCCGAACCGTAATTGTATTTTATGTCCTTGGGCAACTTGAAGGTGATGGTGAACTCGCCCCCGGTGACCTCCGCCGTGCCTTTGAAGATGGTGTTCGGGCGGTCGCGGTAAGTGAAGGGCGTTATCAGTTCCGAACATCCGTCGCAAGTGGTTTCGCGGTCGTTGTTGAAGCAGGTCACCGTCTCCTCCTTGTCGTACACCACCAACTGCACCGTGCCGTTGAACTGGGTGGCCTGCTGCCCCGCCTCGTCCAGCACGACGGCCCGCAGGGTGGTTTCGGAAAGGGCGCGCAGGGTGTCCGCGCCCGTCACGGCATGGCCGTTAACCTCCTGCACCGCCACCTCGTATGGGTTCGGATAGTTGAGCCGCACCGCCGGGTCGCCGAAGTACACGTACGACAACTTGTTGGCGGCATCGGTCGTGACGGCGTTCTTGGCCTGCATCACGGCATCGCCGATGGCGGCATCCGCCACGTCGGCATTGGCAAAGAGGTGCTCCGCAAAACTCAGCATCAGCGAATAGTTGGGTGCCGGATACACCGAGCGGGTGGCCGAGAAGCATCCGATGGCACCGCCCCCCGCATTGGTCAGCAGCACTTCCCCCCCGCACACATGCTCCCGGTCGTAGCGCGAGAACTCGCACGTGCCGGCACTGATGAGGGGAAGGTACTGGTTGGTCCACGCCGCCGCCTCGTGGGTGAGCAGGATGCTTTCGTCCGACCAGCCGTTCACGTTGGCATGGCCCATGTAGTTCATGTAAAGCAGCCCCATGCGGATGAGGTTATTGAAGCGGTTCTTGGCCAAGGGATACGACTGCCCGCTGGCGTTCACCTCCTGCTGGTAGGAGTCCAGCATAATCTTGTTGATGTTGTATGCCCGGTGCGTCCCGGCCACCAGGTCGGCCACGCCGTTGGCCTGTGTCATGTGGTTGTTGTTGTCGGCATCGTCGCCCAGGAAGCACAACTGGTTCTTCCACGCACCGGGCGTTTCGTTGCGCATGTACTGGATGGTCTTGTTCACCGCCGCCCAAGCCTCGTCCGCCGTGGCCACGGGGAGGCGGCCGATGGCCACATCGAGCAGGTCGCCGCTGCCCAGGCTGGTGCCTTCGTTGTCGTCCAAGTAGCCGAAATAGTCATCCGTGGTGTACGACTCCTTGTCGTCGGCCACCGAGTTGACCGACTGGTAGGTGAGCAACATGCGGCTGCCCGCCCCCGTCAGCAAGCCCCGGTTGTCGAACGAGCCTTTACCCATGAGCAAGAGGTAGCGCAGGGAAATGTCCTCGCGCTCGTACAGCATTTTGGCCACCCGGCGGTAAGCGGTGGCATCGGGCGTGCCGGAGGAGAACTCGTTGTACACCTCGTCCGCCGTGACCACGGCCACCGCCAGCCCGTCCTGCTCATGGGCCTGTGCCAATGCCTCGGCCGCCGCCCGGAACGCGGGATTCGTAATGATGAGCATGTCTGCCGAAGCCATGCCGTGCAGGTTCTGCCGGGCCACCTCGTCCAGCAACGTGGCCGACGGAATACTGCCCACGGCACTCAAGTCCACCGCCACGTAAGACTTGGCCGTGAACGCATCGTCCACAAACGTCCGCACGCCGTCCGCATCCGTCAAAGGCACTTCGGCCACATTGGTCAGGTCGTTGATGTCCCACACCCGCACCGATGAGCCGGCGTTCAGCCGATAGCGGTTGTAGCCGCCCAGGCCGTCCCGGTTGTGGAACGTCATGTAGGCACCCGTCATGGTCAAATCGCGCCACACGTTCACCTCGATGTAGTCCAGGTAGCCCACGCCGGAGCCGGAATAAGAAAGGGAAAAGGACAGGTTGCCCGACGAGGCGGAATAGTTGCGGTCGGTGTAGCCTGAGGCCGAAATGCTTTGCGAAGCCCCGCTGTTCAGCCGCAAGGAGAAACTCCCGCTCCGTGCCGCCGAAGCCCGCACCTGCACCAGGGAGTCGGTGCACAGGTTCGGGAAGCTGAACGATGCCGTCAATGCACTGCCCGACGTGATGCTTTCGTACAATTTCCGTCCCGAATGGGTTATCGTAGCCTGTTCCCGCTCGTACACGGCATAATCCGTGAACACGTCCACGTCATGCACCTGATCCGCCGTCACAGCCTCGCGGCTGGCGATGCGCTTCCGCGCCCCCACGTTGTCCGATGTGACGAAGTAGTAGCCATACGTGGAATAAGGATTGATTTCATGGGTGAACTTCCGCGCCGTCTCGTCATACGTCCATTTGTTCACCCCCTGGGCGTAGAAGAGGATGGCATCGCCCGTGTCGTACACCGCCACCTCGGGCAAGTCGTCGTGCCACGGGCGGCTGAAGTCCTCGTCCTGCACCGCCCCGCCGTAGCCGAACAGGCGCACGTTGGCCGGGTCGATGCCCGCCGAGCGCAGGTCGGCGTAGGTCAGCTTGTACAGCCCGCTCTCCGTCACCCGCACCTTGACGAAGCGGCCTTGCGACAACACCGACTGGTCGGCGAATGCATGGATAGAGCGGCCGGAAGGTGCGGCTTCGGCCTGTTTCGTGCGGGTCAGCTCCAAGTCGAACGACTGCAACTTCATCGCCCGTCCCTCCTGCTCCACAAAGGGGAACACCGACACACGGTGCAGCCATTGTCCCCGCGATCCGGACAAGCCTACGCTCACCGCAGGCTCTTGGGGCAAGTCCGCCCCCGCCAGCAATGCCAACTCGTCCGCCGCCACCGGCACGAGCACGGGGTTCTTCACCTCGGCTACATAGCCGTCCGCCTCCCCGGCAGGCAGTTCATATTGGTAATAGGGCAAATGATGCTCGCCCAAGTACGCCGCCCGCTCCAGGCCGATGACCTCCGTGGAGAGCGAGTCGCCGATGCTCCAGCGTTCAGCACCCGTCCATTGCAAATCGACAGGTATGACCGTCTTATTCTGTGCCCCCAGCCACATGCAGCAGCCCAGCAGGCCTAAAAAGAAATATCTCATTCAGTTACAAGTTACAAATGAAGTTACAAGCCCCGGCCCCCTCAACTCCCCCCAAGGGGGAGCTTAAAATACCGAGACTATCCAAAGCTCCCCCTTGGGGGGAGTTGAGGGGGCTTCTTCAAAACTCATACGTCTTCATGTCCTCGCCCAGCACCACGCCGGGGAATACCGCCCGCGCCTCGTCCAATATCGTCTGCTGGTCGGAGTAGCGAGCCGAGTAATGCCCCACAATCAGCTTCTTCACCCCGGCCCGGCGGGCTATTTCAGCCGCCTGCCGCGCCGTGCTGTGCAAGGTCTTCACCGCCCGCGCCGCCTCGCTTTCGGCAAAGGTCGCTTCGTGGTACAGGCAATCCACCCCCTGGATAAGGGGCACGATGTCCTCCTTATACGCCGTGTCCGAGCAATAGGCAAAACGTTTAGGCGGCGTTGGCGGGGTGGTCAGGCGGTCGTTGGGCACCACCTCGCCCTCGTCCGTCACGAAGTCCTCGCCCTGCTTGATGCGCCGCATCCATGCCACCGGCACGCGGTAGAAGTCCGTCATCTCCCGCACGATGTGGCGTTCACGTGGCTTCTCTTCAAACAGATAGCCGCACGTGGGCACCCGGTGGCGCAGCGGGATGGAATGAACCGACACGGTGCGGTCCTCGTACACCAAGGCATGCCGCGCCGGGTCTACCGGATGGAAGACGATGCGGAACGGACTTTCGGCACAGAAATATTGGATGAGTGGCGTGAGCAACCGCTCCAGGTCGGGCTGGGCGTGGATGTGGAGGTCGGCAGTGCGGTTCAACATACCAAAACTCGATATCAACCCGATCAGCCCGAAACAATGGTCGCCGTGCAGGTGCGAGATGAACACATGTCCCAAACGCGTGTTCGTTATCTTCATCTGCCTCAGGCGTATCTGCGTGCCCTCGCCACAGTCGATAAGGAACTGCTTGCCCCTCATCTCCAGCAAGTGCGCACTGGGAAAGTGCCGCCGGGTGGGCAAGGCCGACCCGCACCCCAATATGGTCAATCGTGTATCCAATGATTAAACGATTAGTGATTAGTGATTAACGGTTAGTGATTAGTGATTAACGATTAGCGAACACCGCCCGCATGGACTAATCACTAATCACTAACCGTTAATCACTAACTCTTGTCTTTTTCTTCAGTTCAAAGTCGCGTCCCAGGTACTTCTCGCGCACGATGGGGTTGGCTGCCAGTTCCTCGGACGTGCCTTGGAACATGATTTTGCCTTCAAACAGCATGTAGGCACGGTCGGTGATGCTCAGCGTCTCGTCCACATTGTGGTCGGTGATGAGGATACCGATATTCTTGTCCTTCAGTTTCCACACGATGTCCTGGATGTCCTGCACGGCAATGGGGTCCACGCCGGCAAACGGCTCGTCGAGCATGATGAAGTTCGGTTCTATAGCCAGGCAACGGGCAATCTCCGTACGGCGGCGTTCCCCCCCGGAAAGGCGGTCGCCCAGGTTCTTGCGCACGTGCTCCAGGTTGAACTCGGCTATCAGCGTCTCCAGCTTCTCCTTTTGGTATGCCTTGGAGAACTTCGTCATCTCCAGTACCGCCCGCAGGTTGTCCTCCACCGACATTTTGCGGAACACCGAGGCCTCCTGCGCCAGGTAGCCGATGCCGCTCTGCGCCCGGCGGTACACGGGATACTTCGTGATATCCGTGTCGTTCAAGAATATTTTCCCGCTATTGGGCACCACCAGCCCCGTGGTCATGTAGAACGTGGTGGTCTTGCCAGCCCCGTTCGGTCCGAGCAGGCCCACTATCTCGCCCTGCTCCACCTGGATGGACACGTCGTTTACCACCGTGCGTTTCCCGTATTTCTTGTACAAATGCTCCGTTCGCAATACAAATCCCTGATTTTCCATCGTCGCCGGTTAGAGTTTATCAAGCAAATGTAGGGAAAATATCGCTTTCCCCGCGCAACATGCCCCGTATGATTAAGCTATTTTATAAAATAATCGCCCTCCTCCGTACAGGTTTCCCGATTGGGGCTTAATATGGGACAGTCTTGTATGAGACAGCATGAAGTCGTGCATGAATGCAAGGAATGTTATCGTCCCACCTGGGTGGTACAGGTGTTCCACCCGGGTGAGACGGGTGTACCACCAAGGTGGCACACCTGTACCACCCGGGTGGGACGATAACTTCATGCGGGCGGATGCACCACTTCATGCCTGGGGACGGATGACTTGCCGCTAAGATTTACAATGCACCGGTACGCTTATCCGCGCACCCCAGCCTCCGGGAAATCCAGCACGAACTCATGCCCGTTGCGGAAGGCATAATGCACCTCGATGCCATACAGCCCGCAGATGGACTTGACGATGGCCAGCCCCAAACCGGTGGACGAGCCTTTGGCCTGCTCGGACGAATAATAGAAGCGGTCGAAGATGCGCGTGCCGTCCAGCGGACGGTCACCATCGTTACGCACCACCAGCCGGCGCGGGGCGATGGTCACCCCGATGCGCCCGCCGGGGGAGGTATGCACGTAGGCATTCTTCAACAGGTTGGACACCAGCACCCGCGACAGGTTCTCGTTCATGCGCACGGTCAGCCCCGCCTGCCGGTGCACCTCCATCCGCACGTCCTTGTCGGCGTAGATTTCTTCGAAGTCGGCCGCCAAATCGTCTACCAAGGCCGTCAGGTCCACTTCCGCCACGTCCTGGTACTGATGGTTGTCGATGCGCGAGAGCAGCAACAGCGACTTGTTGAGCTTCACCGTGCGGTTGAGCGTGCGGTAAATGTCATCTATCTCGGCCAACTGCTTTTCGGTCGTTCCCTCACATTGCGCCAGCATCTCCAGACGGTTCAATGCCACGGCCAACGGCGTCTGCAACTCGTGCGAGGCATTCTCGATGAACTGCTTCTGCTGCTCGTAAGCCTCCAGGTTGCGGCGGCTCATGGCCATGGTCGCCTCGTTCAACTGGCGGAATTCCTCAATGGAAGTGTCGATGCGCTGGGCGGGTATCGGCTTGCCGGGCACGATGGAGTCCAGCCACACCAACAACTGCTGCAAGGGACGGAAACTGCGTTTGAGCAGCAAACGGTTGCCCACAATGCTACACAGCAACAACAATACATACAACGCGAGCAGGTAGATGAAGAGGGTCTTCACCATGTCGTCCCGTTCCAGGGTGGACATGCTGATTTCCAATTCATAATAATGGTCGTCCGGTGCCAGGAAGATGGACTTGTACACCCGCACCGGGATGTGCTCGTTGCCCTCGGGGAAGTACAGCGTCGTGTTCAGCCACTCCTCGTCGTAGGCGGCGGCCTCCTCGTTGCTGATGGGGCGGATGGCGTAGCGGTCGAACGTGGTTTCGTAAGAGGAGTGAAGCAAAGCGGGGTTCTGCAACGCCTTCTTTATGAATATGTCGCGATAACTGCGGAGCATGTCGTCCGTCTCGTCGCGTATCTCATAATGGATGGCGAAAAAGAAAAATACCCCCCACACGCCGATGAGCGCCAGCAACAGGGTGGACAATTTCGTATTGGTATAATGCAACAGCTTCATAGGGGTGAGAGGGGGGGAAAAGTTGAAAGTTGAAAGTTGAAAATTGAAAGTGGCTACATTCCCTCCTCGGGAGAGGCTTGGGAAGGCCTTTCTTCCGTCACCAATTTGTAGCCGAATCCGTATACCGCCTTGACTTGCGGCACGGCACCGGCCTGCTTCATCTTCCGCCGCAGGTTCTTCACTTGCGAATAGATGAAGTCCAGACTGTCGGCCTGGTCGATGTTGTCGCCCCACACCGATTCGGCCAGGGCCGTCTTGTATATCAGCCGGTCGGGATTGACCACGAAGTAATACAACAGGTCGAATTCCTTGCGGTTGAGCGACAAGGCCTTGTCATCCACATACACCGTTCGCTTGTCCGGGTCGAGGCGCAGGTTCTCTATCGTGATGCAGGTGTCGCCCCCGGCCTGCTTGCGGCGTATGACCGAGCGTATGCGGGCGTTCAACTCCGCCAGGTGAAACGGCTTGGCCAGGTAGTCGTCCGCACCCAAGTCGAGCCCGGCCACCTTGTCATCGATGGAGTCCTTGGCCGAGATTATCAGCACGCTTTCCTTCTTGCGCATCTTCTTCAATTCTTCCAGCACGGTCAGCCCGCTGCCGCCCGGCAACATGATATCGAGCAGCACGCAGTCATAATCGTACACACCTATCTTGTCCAACGCCTCGTCGCGGTCGGACGCGCATTCCACCACGTATTTTTCCTGCACCAGAAAGTTGCGGATGGTGTTCTGCAAATCCCGGTCGTCTTCTACCAACAGTATTTTCATATGCAGTTACAAGTTACGAGCTACAACCCCCAACCCCCTAAAGGGGCTTTTGCTAACCGCAGAGAACGCGAAGGGCACAAAGAGTAGTACCTACCTAAATACCCCCAACCCCCTAAAGGGGGCTTTTGCTAACCGCAGAGAACGCGAAGGGCGCAAAGAGTAGTACCTACCTAAATACCCCCAACCCCCTAAAGGGGGATGATGGAGCTACAAGCTACGAGTTCCATGCGGCGCAAGCCCATTGTTAATTGTTAATTGTTAATTGTTCATTGTTCTAAACCTCAGCCCTTCGTCCGTGTTCAGCTCGTCATTGTCGAGCATGAAGCGCACCACTTGCGTCAAATCTTCCTCCCGATGCCCCGTAGCCCGTGCCAGTTCGGGCAAGGTGAGGGAGGCACCGTCCGCCAGCTGTTGCAACAAGGCGGCACGCAGCGTGTCGAAATCGGCCTTGCTCACTCCACCCTTCCGGCTTCGGCGGCACACGTCGCATTGGCCGCAAGGCTTCGCGTCCCTTTCCCCGAAATAGGTCAGCAACAAGCGGCTGCGGCACACGTTGTTTTCCTGCGCATAGTACAGCATGTGTTGTATGCGCCGCTCGTAGCGTTCGCGGCGTTTCTCGTATGCCTCGCGGGGCAGCACCACCCACTGCACGTCTTCCCGCTCGCGGGTCAGGGTGAGGAAAGGCGTTTTCTTCCGGGGGATGTACTGGATGATGCCCTCGCGGGCCAGCTGCACCAGGTTGTGGTACACCTCGTCGCGCCGCCACCGCAACCGCCCGGCCAGCACATCCTCGTTGATATAAGCCGGGTCAGTGAACAGCCCGGTGTACGAGCGCAGCAATATGCGTATCAATTGTTCCTGCTGCGGAGTCTGCCGGTAGCGGTACAGGTCGTCCCTCGTCACGGTGAACAGCACCCGCGAGGCGTTGTCCTGTTCATCGGACAGTTCCAGATAACCCGCCTGCTGCAATATCTTCAGCGCGCTGTACGCCTGCAACAAGGGCAGGTGGAACTTGGTGCAGAAGTCGCCTATCTCGAAAGCGAACGTGGCATCCAGCCCCGACCCCACGCCCACCTGCAAGTAATTGCCCAGGGCTTCGTACACTTTCAGCACCGTCTCCTTGGGCGGGAACGAATCGGAAATGCGCTTTTTCAACTTCGCGGCATCCGTGCCCTTGTACAGCAGCACGGCATAAGCAGGCTGCCCGTCGCGCCCCGCACGGCCCGCTTCCTGGAAATACGCCTCCAGCGAGTCGGGCAGGTCCATGTGGATGACCGTGCGCACATCAGCCTTGTCTATCCCCATGCCGAAAGCGTTCGTCGCCACGATGACACGCGTGTCGCCCTCCGTCCAACGCCGCTGCACCGCGTCCTTCACCTCCTCGTCCAGCCCGGCATGGAAAAACTCCGCCGACACCCCGTTGCGCAGCAACAACTCGGCCACCTCGCGCGTTCTTTTCCGGTTGCGCACATACACCACCGACGTGCCCGGCACCCGCTCCAGGATGGCAAGCAGCTGTTTCTCCTTGTCCTCCGCCTTCCGCACGATGTAGGCCAGGTTGTCGCGCTGGAAACTCTTGCGCAGCACGTTCTTCCGGGCGAACAGCAACTTGTCCTGTATGTCGTCCACCACCTCGGGCGTGGCCGTGGCCGTCAGGGCCAGCACCGGCACGCCCGGCAGCAACGCCCGCACGTCGGCAATGCGCAGGTACGACGGGCGGAAGTCGTACCCCCACTGCGAGATGCAATGCGACTCGTCCACCGCCAGCAGGCACACCGTCATCTGCTTCACCTTTTCCAGGAAGATGGGCGTGGAGAGCCGCTCGGGCGACACGTACAGGAACTTGTACGCCCCGTACACGCAGTTGTCCAGCGTGAGCAAAATCTCGTCGCGTCCCATGCCCGAATGTATGGCGGCGGCGGCGATGCCCCGTTTCTTCAGGTTGGCCACCTGGTCCTTCATCAAGGCAATAAGTGGAGTCACCACCAGGCACACCCCCTCCATGGCCATGGCCGGCACCTGGAAGGTAAGCGACTTGCCCCCGCCCGTGGGCATCAGCCCGAGCGTGTCCCGCCCCGCCGCCACGCTGCGGATAATGTCGCCTTGCAACGGGCGGAAGCTGTCGTAGCCCCAATAACGTTTTAATATGTCGAGGTACTGCTGCATGAAGTGATGCGCTATCAGATCTTTTCCTTTACATCAGCCTTTTTAATCGCGGTCAAAGATAGTGAAAGTCGAGCGCAAAGCAATCAAGTTTACTTGAAATTGCTTTGCCGAGACGCATCCTATCTTATCAAAAGATACGTGAGTTCGATATAAGGGTTCATGCTTTCGTTTTGATATTGAAGCAAGATGTATTCTAACCCCTCCCCCTTACGGGTACTCCCCTTTATCAAAAGGGGAGAGTTGGCATGTTTCGTCTGTTGACAGCAGACAAAAGTAACCTCATTCTCCCCTTTTGATAAAGGGGAGTACCCGTAAGGGGGAGGGGTTAGATAAAGGCCATTGCTTATATCGAACTCACGTAAAGAAAGATAGTGAAAGTCGAGAGCAAAGCAATCAAGCCCGCTTGAAATTGCTTTGCCGAAGCGCATCCTTTCCCACAGCCACCCCTACCCCCTTCCCGCATCCATACTTTCCCGCCTGCCCGTCCATACCTTCCTCCTTGCTTACCTATTCTTCCTGACTTGGGCAGACATTCTACAAACTACGGCGCAGTTTGTAAAAACTACGGCGCAGTTTATAAAAACTACGGCGCGGTTTGTAAAAACTACGGCGTAGTTTGTAGAATATATAGGCAAAGGAGAAAGTATAGCTGGGCAGAAGAGAAAGTATGGATAGGCAAGCGCGGAAGTATGGATACGGGAAAGGGGTGAAGTCTTTTGGCTTTGCGCCCGACTTTCACTATCTTTTCATAAGACAGGATGCGCCTCGGCAAAGCAATTTCAAGCAAGCTTGATTGCTTTGCTCTCGACTTTCGCTATCTTTGGATAAGATAGGATGCGTCTCGGCAAAGCAATTTCAAGCAAGCTTGATTGCTTTGCTCTCGACTTTCACTATCTTTGCCCCATACTTCAATAAAAGAAACAGCATGGCTATCTGGAGCAGGTTCATACGAGGCTGGGGCGGCAAGGACAAGACCGATGCCCGTCCCGGTGCGCCCGCGCCCCAGACAACCCCGCGCTACACCCTGATCGACGTGGAGGTAGGAATGGCCGACCACAAGGTACACGACATCGGGGCGTTGCGGCACGACGGCACACCGTTTCACCAGGCCTCGCGGGAGGCGTTGCTCGGCTTCCTCCGCGACACGGACTACGTGTGCGGGCATAACATCATCCACCACGATGCCACCTACCTGTGGCCCGGCGGCACGTGCCCCTGGACGCTGGTCGATACGCTCTACATGTCGCCCTTGCTGTTCCCCGAACGACCCTACCACCGCTTGGTGAAGGACGACAAACTGTCGAGCGACCAGGTGAACAACCCGCTGAACGATTGCGAAAAAGCCCGCGAACTGATGCTGGACGAGGTGGCATGCTGGCACTCACTGCCCGAGGGGAAACGCCGCCTGCTCGCCACGCTGCTGCGAGGGCAGCGGGAGTTTGAAGGATTTCTCCGCCTGGTGGGGGCTGAAGGCACCGACCCGGCTCGGCTGCCCGCGCTGATAAACGAACTGTACGAAGGGCGGATATGCCAACATGCCGACCTGGATGCGCTGGTGCGGCAATTTCCATGCGAATTGGCCTATGCCCTGGCACTTGTCGACACCACCGACCACCGCTCCATCACGCCCGGGTGGGTGCTGCACAACTACCCGGCGACAGAACAGGTGGTGCGCACATTGCGCCACACCCGCTGCCACGACGGATGCGCCTACTGCGATGCCCGGCTGGACGTGCATCGCAGCCTGAAGACGTTCTTCGGCTACGACAATTTCCGCACCTACGAGGGCGAGCCGTTGCAGGAGCGGGCGGCACAGGCGGCGGTGGACGGGCATTCGCTGCTGGCCATCTTTCCCACGGGTGGCGGCAAGTCGCTCACCTTCCAGCTGCCCGCACTCATGGAGGGCCGCTCGGTGCACGGGCTTACGGTGGTCATCTCGCCCCTACAGTCGCTCATGAAGGACCAGGTGGACAGCCTGGCCGACAAAGGCATTACCGATGCGGCCACCATCAACGGCTTGCTAGACCCCATCACCCGGGCATTGTCCATCCGGCGGGTGCTGGAGGGGGACGTTTCCATCCTGTACATAGCCCCCGAAATGCTCCGCTCCCGCACCATCGAACGCATCCTGATGGCACGCCACGTGGTGCGGTTCGTCGTGGACGAGGCGCACTGCTTCTCATCCTGGGGTCAGGACTTCCGGGTGGATTACCTCTACATCGGCACCTTCATCCGCCAATACTGCCGGAAGAAGGGGTGCAGCCGCCCCATCCCCGTTTCCTGCTTCACCGCCACGGCCAAGCCCAAGGTGGTGCAAGACATCTGCGACTATTTCAAGCAGACGCTGGGGCTGGACCTCACGCTGTTCGCCTCCACGGCTTCGCGCACCAACCTGCACTACTCCGTGATACACGCCGAGACGGACGATGACAAATACGCCAAACTGCGGAGTCTGGTGGCCGAGTGCGCCTGCCCCACCATCGTATATGCCTCGCGCACCAGGCGCACCCAGCAGCTGGCCGCCCGGCTCACCCGCGACGGCTACCCCGCCCTACCCTTCCACGGAGGGATGGACGCGGACAAGAAGGTGGCCAACCAGGATGCGTTCATGAACGGGCAGGTACGCATCATCGTGGCCACATCGGCCTTCGGCATGGGCGTGGACAAGCCCGACGTGGGTCTGGTGGTGCACTACGACATATCCGACTCGCTGGAAAACTACGTGCAGGAGGCCGGGCGGGCGGGGCGCGACCCCGGGCTGGATGCACGCTGCTACGTGTTGTATGCCGACGGCGACCTGGACAAGCATTTCATCCTGCTGAACCAGACAAAACTTAGCCTCAGCGAGATACAACAGGTGTGGAAAGCCGTGAAAAGTCTTACCGGCCAGCGGAAGCGGGTGTGTTGCTCGGCCTTGGAAATCGCCCGGCAAGCGGGATGGGACGACTCGGTGTCCGACATCGAGACACGGGTGCGCACGGCACTGGCCGCCCTGGAACAAAGCGGTTACATCGTGCGGGGCAACAACATGCCCCACGTGTACGCCACCGGCATCACGGTGCGCAACGTGGACGAAGCCCGCACACGCCTGTCGGCCTCCCTGCTGTTTGGCAACGACGAGGTGGAAAAGGCCGTGCGCATCATCCGTTCGCTTATCTCGCAGAAATACATCGCCAAGGCGCAGGATGCCGAAGCCGATGCGGAGTCGCGGGTAGACTACCTAGCCGACATCCTGGGGCTGAGCAAGAACGAAGTGGTTTCCGTCGTGGAGCGGATGCGGCAGGAAGGCATCCTGGCCGACAGCAAGGACCTGTCGGCCTACCTGCTCGATGCCGGCGACTCGGAACGGAAATCGCGCATGGTGCTCGACCGCTTTGCCCGCCTCGAGCAGTTCCTGCTCACCCGCCTGACCGACATGCCGCAACCCACGTCTTCCAAGCAACTGAACGACCAGGCCCTGCACGACGGCATCCACACCTCCACCGAGAAAGACATCCGCACCCTGCTCTACTTCCTTGCCATCAAGGGGTACATTTATTATAAGAAGGAAGATGCCGCCCACAACCTGGAGATAAGCCGCCGGGCCGACTTGGAGGCTACCGTGGGGCGCATCGAGCGACAACTGGCCATCAGCCGCTTTGCCGTGGAATGGCTGTACCGCCTGGCAAACGGCACGAACAAGCAAGGGGACGCACCCGGCACAGCCGTGCAATTCTCCGTGGTGGAATTGTTGAACCAACTGAAGTCCACTCCACAACCCCTCTTCAGCGGGCTGGGCAACGTGCAGATAGACGACGTGGAGGAAGCCCTCCTCTTCCTGTCCAAAATAGGTGCGCTCAAGCTCGAAGGCGGCTTCCTGGTGCTGTACAACGCCATGGACATCCGCCGCGTGAAAGACAACAAGGCGCGGTACAAGATAGACGACTACCGCCTGCTCGACGCTTTCTACAAGCAAAAGATTCAGCAAGTGCACATCGTGGGCGAATACGCCAACCTGATGGTAAAGGACTACGATGCCGCCCTGCAATACGTGCAGGACTACTTCCGGATGGACTACAGGAAGTTCGTCGCCAAGTACTTCAAAGGCGAACGGGTCATCGAGATGCAGCGCAACCTCACTCCCGCCAAGTACCGCCAGCTGTTCGGCCAGCTGTCGCCCCGGCAGATGGAAATCATCACCGACAAGGATTCGCGCTGCATCGTGGTGGCAGCAGGTCCCGGCAGCGGCAAAACCCGCGTGCTGGCACACAAGCTTGCCTCGCTCCTGCTGCTGGAGGACGTGAAGCACGAGCAACTGCTGATGCTCACCTTCTCACGGGCAGCCGCCACCGAGTTCAAGCAACGGCTGATGCAACTGATAGGCAACGCCGCGCATTTCGTGGAAATCAAAACTTTCCATGCCTACAGTTTCGACCTGCTGGGGCGGGTGGGCAACCTGGAAGACGTGAAAAACGTCGTGGCCCGTGCCGCCGACCTGATAGAACGGGGAGAGGTGGAGCCGAACAAGATTGGCAAAACCGTGCTGGTCATCGACGAGGCGCAGGACATAAGCGCGGAG
>CALUML010000028.1 GCA_944321745.1 uncultured Bacteroidales bacterium | reverse complement strand
GCCTGCTTTCCGTCTTGTGACGGCGTTTTTTGCCGCCTTTCCTCTCGACATAGCCCGCTATGCCTTCGAGAAAAGCCAACAAAAACCGCTCGCCACAAGAACAGAAATCAGACAAAGCCTAATGACCGATTTGGTTTAAAATTCAATCCGATACAAACTCCGTTTTTCTTTTTCCTTGCGAAATAGTACCTTTGCTTCTCCGAAATGCGAGACATGGCAAAAGAAATGGAAACATTCACTTCCCGGCAGGCTGCCGCCCTCATGGAGGCGCAGCGCAAGTACTTCGCCACGGGCCGTACGCGCGACGTGGCCTTCCGCCTGGAGCAGCTGGAACGGTTGCGCCAGGCCGTGTTGCGCCACGAAGGGCGCATAGCCGAGGCCTTGTGGGCCGACCTGCGCAAGTCGCCCGAGGAGGCGTTCCTCACCGAGACTTCCATCGTGCTGGGCGAGCTGGCCGGGCACCGCCGCCACTTGCGCCGCTGGGCGGGAGGGCGGCGCGTGCCCACTCCCGTGCAGCTCTTCCCCTCGCGCAGCCGGGTGATGTACGACCCGTTGGGCGTGGTGCTCGTTGTAGCGCCGTGGAATTACCCGTTCCACTTGCTGGTCAACCCCTTGGTGGGGGCCATCTCCGCCGGGTGCTGCGCCGTGCTCAAGGCATCGCCCCGCGCCCCGCACACGGCACGGGTGGTGGGCGAAATGCTGCGCGAAACCTTCCCGCCCGAATACGTCACGCTGGTCGAGGGGCATCGGGAGGCGAACGAGGCATTGCTTGCCCAGCCGTTCGACCTCGTGTTTTTCACCGGCAGCCCGCAGACGGGGCAGGCCGTGATGCAGGCGGCCGCCCGCCACCTCACGCCCGTGGTGCTGGAGCTGGGAGGCAAAAGTCCTTGCGTGGTCGACCGGGATGCTGACTTGCGGAGGGCGGCCAGCCGCATCGTGTGGGGAAAAACGGTCAACGCGGGGCAGACCTGCGTGGCACCGGACTACCTGCTGGTGCATCGCGACGTGGCGCAGCCTCTGGTGGACGAGATGCGGCGGGCGGTGCGCCGTTTCTTTGGCGACGACCCGCAGCGCAGTCCCCATTACCCTCGCTTGGTGGACGAGCGGGCATTCCGCCGGTTGACCGACTTGATGCAAGGCTGCACCGTGGCTCTGGGTGGCGAGGTGGACGAGGCCGACCGCTACATCGCCCCCACGGTGCTTACGGGCGTGCGCCCCGATGACCCCGTCATGCAGGAGGAAATCTTCGGGCCGTTGCTGCCGCTCATCCCTTTTGACCGTCTCGATGAGGCCATAGCCGTCATTAACAGCCGCGAGAAGCCCTTGGCGCTTTACTACTTCGGCAGGCAAAAGGGCGCACGTGAGGCGCTGGGTCGCACCACCTCGGGCGGTGCCTGCGTAAACGACGTGCTGGTTCATCTTGGCAACCCGCACCTGCCTTTCGGTGGGGTAGGGCGCAGCGGCATGGGGCGTTACCATGGCCGCCGCTCTTTCCTGACGTTCAGCAACGAGCGTTCGGTGGTGCGCACGCCCACATGGTGTGACTTGCCGATGCGTTATGCGCCTTTCCGGGGCTTTGCCTGGGTGCGCAGGCTGCTGGATAAATGAATAATTGATTGACTGATTTCCCAATTTCATTCCTTATGGCCGATAATTATTTGGAAAAACAATACGATGACTACCTGGCCCGCAAGGCCGAGTGGGAACGGAGGAAGCGCGGTGCCGGCACGAAAAAGCCGGCTCTCCGCCCGAGAAGGGAGGAAGAATAGCCGATGTCCACGCTCCTGCATCCGTTCCAAAGTCCCGTGGAGCACATCGAGTTGCCCGGGCGGTTTACCAACCCGTTCCATTACGAGCCGCATCCGCTGTGCGTATTGGCGGCGGAGGAGGTGCAGGCGTATCTCGCCACGCGGCATGACAGGGCAGACGAGTTGGGGCAAGGGAAGATGTTCGGCGTGCTGGTGGTGCGCACGGCCGATGGTGGCCCGCCGGGCTACCTGGCGGCGTTCTCCGGCCTGTTGGCAGGGAAGAGCGTGCATCCTTTTTTCGTGCCCCCGGTGTACGACCTGCAACGTCCCGGTGGTTTTTTCAAACCCGAGGAAGAAATAATTTCCGCACTCAACCGCCGCATTGGCGGGCTGGAAGCCGACGAGGCATATCGCGCCGCCCGCCTGCGCCTGTCGGAAGCCGAAGAGGCTTTGCGCCAATGGCAACGCATCGCCCGCCGGCAGCTGGCCGAAGCCAAAGCCCGCCGCGATGCCTGCCGCCAAGCCGCCGCGCTTACCCGTGCAGAAGAAGAGGCGTTGACCCGCGAGAGCCAATACGAACACGCCGAATACAAGCGTGAAGAACACGGCCGCATGGAGCGGCTCGCCCGCTTGCGGACAGCCGTGGCGGCGTATGAGGAGCCGATTGAGGCTTTGCGGGCGGAGCGGCGGCAGCGTTCGGCGGCCTTGCAGCGGAGGCTGTTCGACCAATTCCGCCTGCTCAACGCCCGTGGTGAGGAACGCTCGCTGTGCGACATCTTCGAGGAATACACCCACCATCTGCCGCCCGGCGGGGCGGGCGAGTGTGCCGCGCCCAAATTGTTGCAGTGCGCTTACCGGCACGGCTGGCAACCGCTGGCCATGGCAGAGTTCTGGTGGGGAGCGTCGCCCCGGCACGAAGTTCGCCTGCACGGCCACTATTACCCCGCTTGTCAAAACAAGTGCGGCCCCATCCTGCATTACATGCTGCAAGGGCTGAACGTAGCTTTCTGAACACGCTTTAAGCCGTAGAGGCACGGAGAGATACGCCTTGTCTGTCCTTGTTCTTCGTCTCAAGGAGAACACTTAGTGAGGATGCACCCAGCATCTCTGTACCTCTGCGTCTCCGTGGTTTCTGTTCTTTACTCGTAGCGCATGATGGTGGCGGGCGAGATGCGCGAGGCGAGCACCGAGGGTCCCAGCATCATGAGCAGCGAGGCGGCCAGGGCACCCGCGTTGAGCAGCACGATGTAGCCCCAGTGGAACGCTACGGGCACGGTCGCCGTGTAGTACGACTCGGGGTCGAGCGGCACGATGCCTGTCCAGGCTTGCAGGGCGCACAGCCCCAGACCGATAACGTTGCCCCACAGCATGCCCCGCGTCACGAGCATCATGGCGTGGTAGAGGAAGATGCGCCGCACCGTCCAGTCCGTGGCACCGAGAGCCTTGAGCGTGCCGATAAGTTGCGTGCGTTCGAGGATGAGGATGAGCAGTCCCGAAATCATGATGAAGCCCGCCACGGCGGTGATGAGCGCGAGGATGACCCACACGTTCATGTCAAGCAGGTCGAGCCAGCCGAAGATTTGCGGGTTAAGTTGCCGGATGGTGCGTGTGAGGTAGGCATCGCCCTCGTCGTTGAAATGGTTGGCAGTAGCCAGGTACACGCCTTCGCCCGCCTCGTCCATGCGGTCGAAGTCGTCGATCAGCACTTCGAGGGTGCTGAACTGGTCGGTATCCCAGTCGTTGAGCCTGCGCACGTGGCGGATATCGGCCAGCACGAACAGGCGGTCGTATTCGGTGAAGTCGGTAGAGTACAGTCCGGCGATGGTGAAGCGGCGGGCGCGCACATTTTCCTGGATGAAATAGGTGAAAAACGTGTCGCCCACGTCCAGGCCAAGCCGCCGGGCGAGCCATTCGGAGATGACGACTTCGTTGCGCAGCGTGTCGGAGTGCGTGTCGAGGGTGTGCCCGGCGGTGAGGTTGTCGGCGAAGAATGCCCAGTCAAAATCCGCCCCTACGCCCTTGAGCACGATGCCCTGGAACTCGTCGGCGGTTTTGATAATGCCGGGCTTGGTGGCCACACGCTGCACATGGCGCACGCCCGGCACGTTCTCCACGCGCCGTTGTGTGGCGGTGTCCATGCGGATGGGACGTGCCTCGTAGGTGTTGTTGTTGTCGAAGTTGGACACTTGCACGTGCCCGCCGAAGCCGGCCGCCTTGTCGCGTATCTCGCGCTTGAAACCGGTGATGACGGCCACGGCCACCAGCATCACGGCCAGCCCCAATGCCATGCCTGCGGTGGCGATGCGTACCGCAGGGCGCGACACGCCACGTCCGCCTTGGGCGAAGTGGATGCGGCGGGCTATGTAGTACTCGAAGTTCATGCGTTTATCTTAGCACACGGATGGCACGGATGGTACGGATTGGCACGGAAGGCAAGCCCGCAGCCTGCGGTGTTGCGAAAGAGTGTCCGTGAAAAATCCGTATCGTCCGTGTCATCCGTGTCCGTTCTTATCTTGGGAAGGTGCTCAATTCGTCCTTCCGGGATATGCCTTGAGGGCTTGGGCAAGCACCGCGAGGGCGTGTTTGAGGTCGTCCTTGGCCAGCACGTAGGCCACGCGCACCTCGTCGCGTCCCAGCCCCGGTTCGGTGTAGAAGCCCGAGGCGGGGGCGAGCATCACGGTGCAGCCCTCGTATTCGAAGTCGGTGAGCAGCCACTTGCAGAACCGTTCGGCATTGTCCACCGGCAACCGCGCTACCGTGTAGAACGCTCCCATGGGGATGGGCGAGTACACGCCGGGGATGCGGTTGAGGCCGTCGATGAGGAACTTGCGGCGTTCCAGGTACTCGTTGTACACGTCGAGCGAGTATTCGGGCGACACGTCGATGGAGGCTTCGGCCACGATTTGCCCCAACAGCGGGGGGCTGAGCCGCGCCTGGCAGAACTTCATCACGTTGAGGCGCACTTCCTTGTTCTTGGTCACCAACGCCCCCACGCGCACCCCGCATTCGCTATAACGTTTCGACACGGAGTCGATGAGTATCACGTTGTCCTCGATGCCATCCAGGTGGAAGGCCGATATGTAGGGCGCATTGGTATAGCAGAACTCGCGGTACACCTCGTCCGATATGAGGAAAAGGTCGTACTTCTTCACCAGGTCGCGTATCTTGTTCATCTCGCTGCGGGTGTAGAGGTAGCCCGTGGGATTGTTCGGGTTGCAGATGAGGATGGCCTTGGTGCGGGGGGTGATGAGTTTTTCGAACTCTGCCACCGGCGGCAGCGCAAAACCCTCTTCGATGGTGGACACTACCGCCCGCACCACGGCACCCGCCGCCATGGCAAAGGCGGTGTAGTTGGCATACGCCGGTTCGGGCACGATGATTTCGTCGCCCGGGTCCAGGCAGCTCATGAAGGCAAAGTTCACGGCCTCCGACCCGCCCGTGGTCACGATGATGTCTTCTTCCGTTGCGTTGATGTGGAAGCGGTGGTAGTAGGCGGCCAGCTTCTCCTTGAGGCTGCGGATGCCGTCGCTCGGACTGTATTCCAGCACTTCGCGCCGCAGGTTGTGCAGCGCGTCGAGAGCCACCTGCGGGGTCTTGATGTCGGGCTGGCCGATGTTGAGGTGGTACACTTTAATGCCCCGCGCCTTGGCTTTTTCGGCCAAAGGTGCCAGTTTGCGGATGGGTGACTGAGGCATCAACAAGCCTCGTTTGGAGATTAACGGCATAAGATGTTTGTTTTTAAGTTTGACAAAATGTTTGTCCCCGGCACGTGCGGCGCGTTTATCCGCCTGCTTCAGCTTGCACAAAGGTAGAAATTTTTGTCAGAAAACATGTCTCCGACCCAATATTTTCGGGACAATTGCATCAAAATAATGAACCCCGTAGGTCCAATTGGAACGCCAAGATGGAGCGTGGCACGCTCTCAAGCCATTTTCCCGATGTCTGCCAGCACCTTCCTCCTGGCTGTGCGGTAGCCGGTAGTGTAACAATCAATGTCTGCCGCCTCCAGGCAGACCCGCAGCTCTTCCCGAAAGGCCGGTTCGCGCCGGGCAAGTTCGTGCAGCAATTTCATGGACTGCACTTGCACCGCCACGGGCGACCGGGGCGACATCATGCATTCGAAGCACCGGTTGATAAATGCTACCGGCATCTCATCGGGCAGGCCCAGCCGCAGCAGCATGGCGAGCGTCAGCCGTTGCACCCCCGCCAGCGGGGTAGTGGCGGCCAAGTCGAGCACGCGCTCCACCGCTTGCCGCGTGAAAAGCCAGGGCGACCGGCGGCTTGCCTGCTCGCATACCCATGCGGCGTGCCACGCCACCTGCCTGTCGGCATCGAACATCAGGGCGAACACGGCATCGAAGCATTCGCTGCTTCCGCCCGCCACGTCACACAGCCGCCGGCACTCCGCACGCGCCATCGTGCCTGCCAGTTGCTCCCGGAAATTTTTCTCCCAAGAGATTTTCGTTTTTGTTACCATGGAATTTTTTTTTCGTAGGGAAAGAAATTTTTTTTCATAAGGAGGGAATTTGTGCGGGCACAGCATCCCCCTTCGCCGGTTCATACGCGGCCAAATCCAGCTTGAATGTGCCGATAAACACGTCGATGGAAAGCCGTATCGGGATGCGCCGCGCGTCATCGCTGAGGTATATCCGCACAGCCGCATCGCTGAAAAACAGCTTGCCCGCCTCGCTTGTCAGGTCAAGGCGGATGCAGTCGTGTTCTTCGCCCCGCACCGTCACCTGTCCGCGCCCCCGGTAATGCACCCGCAGGGGGAATATTTCCCGTTCGCGGAATACCAGCCCCAGCACGAGCGAGTCGCCCGGATGGAAGCCCTGCCAGTCCGTCGTGCGCAAGAGGGCGATGGCCGAGAGGAAATCACGTGGCGGCTCGTCGAAAGCGAGGCGGCCATGCCTGGCCATGTCCAGGTAATGCGCTTCGCGATAGAAGCGCACCGTGTCGCTCCAATGCCCCCGCCGTTCCGAAAAGTCGTATGAGAATGCGGTCGGATAGCACTCCGCCGGTTCGTAGTGCGAGTCGAAAGCATACACGAAGCGCAGCAGCTGGTCGGCAGCCCCGGTCGTCTTGAATTCCAACCGGGTGTGCATCAGGGAGTCTCCCGGTTCGGCGGTGGTGGTCAGCTGGGCGTAACCTGCCGTCAGCAGGCCGTAATGCGCCCGCAGCGTCACCACTTCGCCCTGCCCGGTTGCCACGACGCACCACGGGAGCAACAGCAGCAGGCTTTGCAAGAATCGTTTCATGGATTGCAAGCAATATACGGCAAGGGCCGCCCCGCATCCGCGTTGGGATGGGGAGCGGCCCGGTTCCGATGTATACATTTCCATAACGGGAATGTTACTTCTTGGGTTCCACCAAGGCGATGTTCAGTTCGTCGAGCTGCGACTGGGCGAGCGGCGACGGGGCATCGAACATCACGTCGCGCCCGGAGTTGTTCTTCGGGAAAGCGATGCAGTCGCGGATGCTGTCCAGTCCGGCGAAAAGCGACACGAAGCGGTCCAGCCCGAAAGCCAGCCCGCCGTGGGGCGGTGCGCCGTATTGGAACGCGCTCATCAGGAAGCCGAATTGGGCTTCGGCCTGCTCGGGCGTGAAGCCGAGCAGCTTGAACATGCGCTGCTGCAACTCGCGTTCGTGGATGCGGATGGAGCCGCCGCCCAGCTCGATGCCGTTCACCACCATGTCGTAGGCCGTGGCACGCACCGCGCCCGGGTCGGTGTCCAGCAGCGGGATGTCGTCCGGGTTGGGCGAGGTGAAGGGGTGGTGCATGGCGTAGAAGCGCTGCGTCTCGTCGTCCCATTCCAGCAGCGGGAAGTCGATGACCCACAGGGGGGCGTACACGTCATGGGGACGCAACCCGAGCCGACCTCCCATTTCCAGGCGCAGCTCGCACAAGGCTTTCTGCGTTTTGCGCATCGGCCCGGACAGGATGAGGATGAGGTCGCCCGGCTCGGCTTGGAACAAGGCAGCGATGGCCCGCAGGTCGTCTTGCGAATAGAACTTGTCGATGGACGACTTGAACGTGCCGCCCGCCTCGCAGCGGATGTATACCAGCCCCTTGGCTCCCACTTGCGGACGTTTCACGAAGTCGGTCAGCTCGTCCAGCTGCTTGCGGGTGTAGGTGGCGCAACCCTTGGCGCAGATGCCGCCCACGTAGTCAGCCGCGTCGAACACTCCGAAGTTGTGCCCGCCCACGGCCTCCTTCAGTTCCACGAACCGCATGTCAAAGCGGATGTCCGGCTTGTCCGAGCCGTAATACTTCATGGCATCCGCCCACGTCATGCGGGGGAAGGGGTCGGTGAAGTCGATGCCCTTCACGAACTTGAAGAGGTGCTTCACCATGCCTTCGAATATCTGCAGCACGTCTTCTTGCTCCACGAACGACATTTCGCAGTCTATCTGCGTGAACTCCGGTTGGCGGTCGGCCCGCAGGTCCTCGTCGCGGAAGCATTTCGCTATCTGGAAGTAGCGGTCGAAGCCCGACACCATGAGCAGCTGCTTGAACAGTTGCGGCGATTGCGGTAGGGCGTAGAACTCGCCCGGATTCATGCGCGAGGGCACCACGAAGTCGCGCGCCCCTTCGGGCGTAGAGCCTACCAGGATGGGTGTTTCCACTTCGAGGAAGCCCAGCTGGTCCAGGTAGCGGCGCGTCTCGAACGCCATCCGGTGGCGCAGCATTAGGTTGTCGCGCACAGCCTTGCGGCGCAAGTCCAGGTAGCGGTATTTCATGCGCAGGTCGTCGCCGCCGTCGGTGTTGTCCTCGATGGTGAAGGGCGGGGTTTTCGATTCGTTGAGCACCTCCAGCCCGCTTACCAGTATCTCAATGTCGCCCGTTTCCAGGTTCGGGTTCTTGTTGCTGCGTTCCGCCACCGTGCCGGTTGCCCGGATGACGTATTCGCGTCCCAGCGCGTTGGCCTGGTCGCACAGCGCGGCATCCGCTTCGTGGTTGAATACCAGCTGCGTGATGCCGTATCGGTCGCGGATGTCCACGAAAGTCATCCCGCCCATTTTCCGGGAGCGTTGCACCCACCCGGCCAGGGTGGCTTGCTTGCCTGCGTCGGCCAGCCGAAGCTCGCCGCATGTATGTGTTCTGAGCATAACTGTGTTAACGATTAACGATTAGTGATTAACGATTAGTGATTAACGATTAGTGATTAACGATTAGTGATTAACGGTGGGCTGCCTCCCGGCTGGAAAAAGTAAAGCAACCTGCATCCGGTTGCTTTACGAAGTCCCTTTCAGTACCCATATATAATATATGTATATGGAGGGCAGCCTTGCCTCATCAGTGTACCAGCACTTCCGAGCTTACTTTTTTTATCAGTCCCTTCAGTACGTCGCCGGGGCCGAGTTCCACGAATTCGGTTGCACCGTCGGTTATCATGTTCTTCACCGTTTGTGTCCAACGCACCGGGGCGGTGAGCTGCGCCTTCAGGTTTTCCTTGATGGCGGCGGGGTCGGTCTGCGGGTAGGCGTTCACGTTCTGGTACACGGGGCACACCGGCTCGGCGAAGGCGGTTTCGTTGATGGCCACCTGCAGGTCTTCGGCTGCCGGGCGCATCAAGGGTGAGTGGAACGCTCCGCCCACGTTGAGGCGCAGGGCGCGTTTCGCTCCCCTTTCCTTCAATATCTCACAAGCGCGGTCCACGCCGGCGATGTCGCCCGAAATCACGATTTGCCCCGGGCAGTTGTAGTTGGCGGGCACCACCACGTGGTCGGTGATGGACTCGCACACCTCTTCCACCACTTCATCGGGCAGGGCGATGATGGCCGCCATGGTCGATGCTTCCAGTTCGCAGGCCTTCTGCATGGCCATGGCACGCCTGGACACCAGCTTCAGCCCGTCTTCGAAGGTCAATGCGCGGGCGGCTACCAAGGCCGACAGCTCGCCCAGCGAATGGCCCGCCACCATGTCGGGCTTGAATTCGTCGCCCAGCACGATGGCCGAGATGACCGAGTGCAGGAACACGGCGGGCTGCGTCACTTTGGTTTGCCGCAGGTCGTCTGCCGTGCCGTTGAACATCAGGTCGGTGATACGGAATCCGAGGATTTCATTTGCTTTTTCAAAATACTCCTTCGCAACGGGCGACTGGTCGTACAGGTCCTTGCCCATGCCTACGAATTGTGCTCCCTGTCCGGGAAATACGAATGCTTTCATTATCTGACAATTTAATGTTCCGATTACAATCTGTTCCACGCATGCTTCCCGCCGAGGCAAGAGCATACGGCTTGCAAAGGTAATAAAAAAGGGCATACGGAAAGCAAATCCGTTCCCTTTTATGCTTTTGTGCGGGGATGTTTCCCGTTTTGTGGGCAGTAGAAGTTGCGTGCGATTGGGAAAATCCTGCTGGCGGATGCTGCCCCGTGTGCGGAAATGCGGAATAGTTTTCCTACATTTGTGGCAAATTTCCGCAGGCAAGGATCATGCGCATCCGTCATTTGAAGCACAAGGAGATAGACCGCACCCGTTGGGACGAATGCCTCGACGCATCGCCCGACGCGCTTCCTTATGCCCGGACGTGGTACTTAGACGTGGTTTCGCCGGGCTGGGAGGCGTTGGTGGCGGACGACTACGACTGCATCATGCCCTTGCCCCGCAAGCGGCGGTACGGGCTGGCCTACTTGGTGCAACCGCCGCTCACACAGCAGCTCGGCGTGTTTGCCCGGCAGGGAGGCAGCGAAAAAATGACGGAGGCATTCATGCGGAAAATTCCTTATTGGAGTTATCATATGCATCTGAACGAGCACAACGCCACGCCCCGCGCCACACCCTTGCCCAACTACGTGCTGCCGCTTGCCCGCCCCTACGCGGAATTGCAGGCGGCTTACGGCACCAACGCGCGGCGCAACATCGCCAAGGCGCGGCGGGCAGGCGTGGAGGTGCGCGAAGGGCTGCCGCCGGATGATTTTCTGACGTTTTACTACGGGGTGGAAAAGGATTACACCGCCCCCGGCCGTATGTTGGTGACCCGCCTGTTGGACGAGGGGTTGTGCCGTTCGGCTGTCGCCCTTTACGGGGCTTACAACCCGGAGGGCGAGTTGGTGGCCGCGCTGTGCCTGTTGGTGTCGGGGCGGCGGCTGGTGTGCCTGCTGCCGGTGTCAAGCGGCGAGGGCAAGCGGCTGTCGGCCATGTTCGCGGTGATAGACCATATTATATATAGGAATGCCGGCACGCCTTGCCTGCTCGACTTCGAAGGTTCGCGCCAGGAGGGCATCGCCCGTTTCTACCGGGGCTTCGGGGCGGAACTGCGGGAGTATTACGGGGTGAGGCGGCTTCATCCGTGAAAACAGAGGTAAGGAGCAAGAGGCAAGGAGACAGAAAATAGCATCTGCGCTCATCTGAGCAATCTGCGGGAAACAATCCGAAATCTGAAATTTGAAATCTGCAATTTGAAGAAGATAGCTTTTATAAACACTGCCCATCCCCCGTTGGACGACAGGACGTTTTACCACCAGGCCGTTTCCTTGTCGGCAAGGGGGTACGGGGTGTTTATCATCTCGTCCAAGCAGGAGATGGTAGGGCGGCACGGAAATATTATGATTGACTCGTTTGACGATACTCGCCTGTCGCAGCGGGAGAAGGTGAAGGCCATCCGCCAGCGGTTGGGCAAGTACCTGCCGGACGTGCTGGTGTGCGACAGCCCGCTGGCCGTGGTGGCCTCCGTTGGGCGCAGGCATACCATTATTATATATGACGTGACGGAGTGGTATCCGTCGAAGAAGAATTTGGCAGGCTTGTCGGGGGTAGGGCGTTGGGCGAAGGCCGCCGCCCTGCTGGCATTGAATGCGTATGCGGCATGGCGGACTGACCGTTTCGTCTTTGGCGAGCGTGGCAAGGCACGCCCGTTCCGATGGATGCGCTGGAAGCAGATGCTGGACGCGCCTTATTATCCCGACTTGCGGTATATCCGGCAGTATCCCTTGCGGGATTTCGTGCAAGGGGTGGATTTGTTGTACAGCGGGCCTTTCAACGATGACAAGGGGGCATTCAACGTGCTGCGTGCCGCCTCGGTACTGGCGTGTTCCAAGCCGGGCTTGCAGGTGAATTTGAGGTTGATATGTGCTGCCGGGAGCGAAGCCGACGAGCAGCGTTACGGGCGTTGGCTGGCGGAAGCACCCGCCAACCTGCACATGTCCCGCACGGGTTATCTGCCGTTTGAGGAGTATTGCCATGCGGTGGGTGACTGTCACTTTTTTCTGGACTTGCGGCGGATAGACGCGGAGAACACCCGTTGCCTGCCCATCAAGCTGTTCTACTATTTGGCTTGTGGCCGCCCGGTGGTGTACTCTGACTTGAAAGCCATCCGTAAGGGTGTGCAGCCGTTTGAGTTCGGGTGTTTGGCGAGGCCGGATGATGCGGAGGGTATTTGTCGTTTCCTCCTCGACTGCATAGACCATCCTGACCGTTACCGGGAGTATGCGGCAAAAGCCCGCCGGGCGGCGGAGAAGCAATACAACTGGGGTGTGCTGGAAGAAAAGTTTGTCGAATTTGTCATGTCTTGAGTGCGTATGGCCAAGGTATCCGTGTTAGTTCCCGTTTACAACGTGTCCGCCTACATCGAGCGGTGCGCGCGCAGCCTGTTCGAGCAGACGTTCGACGACATAGAATATATATTCGTGAACGATGCCACGCCCGACGATAGCATGGAGCGGCTGGAAGCGGTCATCAGGCAATACCCGGAGCGGGAGGTGAGGATTGTCTCCCACGAACGCAACCGGGGGCTGGCCGTAGCTCGGAAAACGGCCTTGCTGGCAGCTTCGGGCGACTATGTGTGTTGCGTGGACAGTGATGACTACATAGACCGGGACATGGTGGCCGCTCTGTATGCCAAGGCGGTGGAGGAGGGGGCGGACATCGTGGTGGCGGATATGTACTTCGAATATTCGGATCAAACAGTGGTATCCAATTTTGTCGTGTATCAAGACAGGGAGCAGAATTGTAAGAATGTGTTGGATGTTAAGAAGAATAGTCCCTTTCTGTGTTCAAAAATGATACGGAGGAAATTTTGGTTGGACATCCATGTATTTGCTCCCAAAGAGATCCGTTATTGTGAAGATGTATACGTCACCACCCGGCTTTACTTCTTTGCTCACAAGATAGTGAAAGCGGACCGGACGTACTACCATTATAATTGTAACAATGCGGGTGCCATCACGTACAAAAGGGGGGAGGCGCATATGAAAGATATGCTGCTGTATTGGAAAGACACGGACGAGTTCCTACGGGAGCACAACGTGCAGGAACGATATGCGGACACGGTCGCCTTTTCTAAGGCTTACATGAAAGCCCGCTTGTTGATGGAGGCGGGAACGGGTTCCATGCTGCGGCGGTATGCGCCCGCCTTTCATGACGTGGAAATGCGCGGCATGAAGGATGGACGCCTGCGGCGGGGCGACAAGGTCTTACTGACTTTGCTGCACTATCGCCTCGTGGGGGCGGCGTATTTGTTTCTGTGTCTGCTCCGTTTAAAGAACAGGGGGAAGTAGCGGTATGCGGTTGTCGTCATGGAAGCATAAGGTCACGGCCAACTGGAAGGTGGTGGAGAATTATTTCTTCATGACCTTCCTGCAAGGGGCGCACATGATTATCGGCGTGTTGCTCTATCCCTACCTCATCCGCGTGCTGGGCAAGGAAGCCTATGGCACGTATGTGTTCGTTTTTTCCAATATCCAGTTTTTCGTGTCGTTCATCGGCTTCGGCTTCGCCTATCCGGCTTTGAAAAGCATTGCCCTGCATCCGGACGATGTGGAGGAAAAGAACCGTACCCTCCAAGCCGTGTTCACGTCTAAAGTATGCTTGTTTGTCCTCGCCACCGTGGTGCTGGGTGTACTATTGTTGTGCGTGCCGTTTATGCGTGAACATGCTTTGCTCTATCTCACGGTGTATGCCGTGGCTTTGCACGAGGTGGTGTTCCCCTCGTGGTACTTCCAGGGGGTGCAGCGTATGCGGTTTGTCACTTACCTGCAACTGGCGGTGCGTCTTTCCACCATCCCGCTCATATTTATTTTCATCCACTCGCCTGCCGATTTGGAGTTGTATGCCGTCATTGTGTCCGTGTGGCCATTATTGGGCACGGCCTACACGGTGTGGTACTTGAAGCGGCGCGATGGGCTGACGTATGCTTTGGTACCGCCGGGGCGGCTCAAGACGCTGTTCCGCGATTCCCTACCGTTTTTCTGGACCTCGGCTTTCGGCACGGTGAAGCAGGAGGCGGTCACGCTGATTATCGGCACGTTCTTCCGCATGGGCGACGTGGCGTTGTACGACTTGGCCAATAAGCTCATTACCATTCCCCGGCTGATGATTAACAACATCAACGCGGCTCTGTTCCCCGACGTGGTGCGCCATGCGGAGGCCGGGCGGGTGAAGCGGCTCATCCGCTACGAGACCTTCATCGGGTTGGCGGTCGTAGCTGTGATAGTGGCTTTGGGCTACTGGGCGGTGCTGCTGTTGGGCGGCCGCGACATGCTGGGGGCTTATCCGCTGGCCGTGGCGTTGAGCGTGACGGTGTACACCTGGCTGGTGGTGGGCGGGTATATCAATTATGTGTTCGTGCCGAAGGGGCGTTATTACTTTGTCACGAAGAACCAGTTGGTGGCTTTGGTGACTTTCGTGGTGTGTGCGCTGGCCGGAGTGTTCGTGTGTCGGGATATATTCGTGGTGGTGGCGGCTTATTCCCTGTCTGGCGTGGTGGAAATCGTGTATTGCAAATATCTAATCAGGAAATATCGACTGTATGCCTAAGGTGTCATTTTTAGTCCCGGTTTACAACGTGTCCGCCTACATCGGGCGATGCGCCCGCAGCCTGTTCGAGCAGACGTTTGACGACATCGAATACATATTCGTGAATGACTGCACGCCCGACGACAGCATGGAGCGGCTGGAAGCGGTCATAGAGCAGTACCCGGAGCGGGCAGGGCAGGTGAAGATAATAAACCATGTTTCTAACCAAGGTTTGGCGGTAGCCCGGAAAACGGCTGTGCTGGCGGCCACCGGCAATTACGTGTGCTGCGTGGACAGCGATGACTACGTGGATGCCGACATGGTGCAACGCATGTACCAGCGGGCGGTGGAGGAAGAGGCGGACATCGTGGTGGCTGATTATTGGGATGAATATCCAAGACAGACCGTGTTGTGCGCAGACTTGGTATCACCCAGTATGGAAGAGAACAGGGTGAACGTATTGACTTGCGGGAAAGAAGTAAGTCCTTCACTATGGAATAAGATGATACGGCGGCAACTTTGGTTGCATGCAAATGTCTTTGCCCCGGAAGGGCTTAGTTACTGCGAGGACCGCCATGTGGTGACACGGCTCTATTACGCGGCACGGAAGATAGCCAAGGTGGATGCCGCTTTTTACCATTACATGCATTCCAACGAACATGCGATTACGCGGGGCAAGAACGTCAGGCATTTTGAAGATGTCATGTTGTTTTGGAAGCTCATGGATGATTTCTTGGCCGGGCATGGGCTTGCCGAAAAGTACCGGGAAAGGATAGAGGCTTCCAAGACGGAGCACAAGGTGAAGCTGATTGTGGAGGTGGATTCGTATGCCGTCAGGAAAAAGTATGCTTTCCTGTTCCGGGAGTTTGAGATGAATTACATCCGGCTGTTCCGGCGGGGTGAGCGCATCATGCTTTTTCTGGTTCACTACAAGTTGTTTGCCTGCGCCCATCTCTTTGATGAATTGCTGAAGTATAAAAACAGACATAAATAGGGCAGTATGATATCGGTGATTGTTTGTTACCGCCATGCGGATGATTTGGCAGCATTACGTGCGAATGTGTCCCAGACCATAGGCGTTCCGCATGAGCTGGTTGCGGTGGACAACACGGACAACCGCCATTCGATATTCTCCGCCTATAACGAGGGAATGCGCAGAAGCCGCCAGCCCTATTTGTGCTTTGTGCATGAAGACGTGCGCTTCGTCACGCAGGATTGGGGGCGTAAAATCGTGGCGCACCTCCAGGACAAGGAGGTTGGCCTTGTTGGAATAGCAGGCGGGGGCACCATGCCCAAAATCCCCTCCACGTGGGCATTGGCCGGGCAAAGTTACAACTTGATGCAGGCCAAGCGGGGTAGGGAGCGTCGCATGGAATTGGCCAAATGCCCGGCGGATTACGCAGGAAGCAAGCGCCAGGTCATCGTGGTGGACGGCGTGTTCCTGTCCATGCGCCGCGAGTTGTCGGCCGTGTTGTCGTTCGATGAAAACTTCACCGGGTTTCATGGCTACGATTACGACCTCTCGGCGCAATCAGCGTCGGCAGGGTATAAGAACTATGTGGTCTATGATGTGCTGCTGGAGCATTTCTCTGCCGGCAACCAGAATGCTGATTATTACAGGCAGCTGATGAAGGTTTATGCCAAATGGGCATACCGCTTGCCCTTGCTGGCCGACACGGTGGATAGCCGGGAAATCGACGAGGTGCACAACGTCCATGTGATGATGCGCTGCATGGTGGCGCAGCACTTCGCCAAAGAAGAAATCATCCGTCAGGTGGCCGCTTTTAAGGACAGGATAGGGTTAGGATGGTCCGACAGGTATGTGTCTTTCAAAATCTTCTATTATAAAATGCTTGTCGCTTGCAGCAAGTTGAAGTGGGGGCTGCGCACCAAGTCTTTGGGCAGGGGCAAGTGATGCGAACCCAATCTTCTCTTGCCCGTTCACGGCACGCTTCTTCCTTCTTGCGGGTTTTACGCTTATGTGGGCTGTGCATCAGTCAATGCACGGCTGTGCATCAGTCAATGCACGGCTGTGCGTCGGTCAATGCACGACTGTGTATCAGTCAATGCACGGTTGTGCATCAGTCAATGCACGGTTGTGCATCGCTCAACGCACGGCTGTGCATCGGTCAATGCACGGTTGTGCATCGGTCAAGGGGTAGGGAGCGCAATCCTCTTCCCCGTTAAACTTCCCTAAAACATTTTCCCGCCACGTGCCGCATGTCGGTTTCTTTTCCTACCTTTGACGCTCGTGTCAAACAAGACGGTCAATTGAACGGAATGCTTGAAAATCAAGAAACTGAACATAAGATAATCTGTGCTGCCAAACAAGTTTTCATCGAAAAGGGTTTGGACGGGGCGAAGATGTCCGACATCGCCGAGCGGGCGGGCATCAGCCGCACGGCGTTGAACTACTACTACCGCACGAAGGAAAACCTGTTTTACGCCATCATCGAGCAAGTGTTCGACCTGTTGCTGCCGCGGGTGGAGAACATCTCCTCCCTCAAGGGCGATGCTGCCGCAAAAGTGGATGCTGTGGTGGAAATGTATGACAATATGTTGCGGCAAAACGAGTATATGCCGCGGTTTGTGTTCGTAGAGATACAGCGCAACCCGCAGCTGATGTACGACTTCATCGAGCAAAGCGACAAGGCGCAGGCGTATCTCAAAGCGTTGAGCCTGTTGCTCGGTACCACCCCGCTCCGCACCACCGGGCATTATCCCAAAACGCATTTGATAACCGTGTTCTTCGGCCTCCAGTTTGTGCCCTACCTGCTGGAGCCGCTGCTGGCGTTGTACCGCGACACAGACTGCATGGAGCGTGACACCTTCCTGGACGAACACAAAGCCATCGTGAAGAAATTGTTGAAAGCATATTTTGAATAATAGTTACGAGCTACAAGCTACAAGCTACAAGTGCCATGCGGCCGCAAGCACGGAAGTCTTGGAGCATACGACTTGTAGTTCGTAACTTGTAGCTCTTAGCTCGTAGCTCGTAACTCGTAACTCGTAACTCGTAACTGAACATGATACATATCGGATTGGATGCCGGCTCGACCACGGTGAAGGTTGTGGCGGCGAATGAGAGAGGAGACATCGTGTATAAAGAATACCGCCGCCACTTTGCCGACATCAGCGGCACGGCGGTGGGGATGCTCGACCGCATGAGGCAGAAGCTGGGCAACGTCCCGGCGCACTTGTCGGTGACCGGCTCGGCGGGCATGGGCATTGCGGAGCGCACGGGCATCCCCTTCGTGCAGGAGGTGGTGGCGGCCTGTGAATTGGTTTTGAAGCATTTCCCCCAGATAAAGACCCTGGTGGACATCGGCGGAGAGGATGCCAAGATGATATTCTTCCGCGAAGGTAAGTCGCCCGATATCCGCATGAACGGCAATTGCGCCGGGGGAACGGGGTCGTTCATCGACCAGATGGCCACCATCCTCAATGTGGAGGTGGGCGAGCTGGGCGATCTGGCCGCCCGGGCGAAGACCGTGTACCCCATCGCCTCACGCTGCGGGGTATTCTCCAAGACGGACGTGCAGAACCTGCTGGCGCGTAATGTGAGCCGCGAAGACATTGCCGCTTCCATCTTCCACGCGGTGAGCATGCAGGTCATCACCTCGCTGGCGCGGGGATGCGACATCATGCCCCAGGTGTTCCTGTGCGGCGGGCCGTTCACGTTCATACCGGCCTTGCGCGAGGCGTTCGTGAAGCAGTCGGGATTGCCGGAGGATGCCTTCTATGTGTCGGAATACGCGGAAGTCATCCCGGCCTGGGGGGCGGCCATCCACGCCAGCGAGCAGGTGGAGACCCAGCCCCTGGCCGACTACGTGGACCGCATCGGGCAGGCGGGCAAGAAGCAATATGTGTATGTGAATAACCGCCTGAAGCCGCTGTTCAAGGATGCGGAAGAGCGGGCGGCATGGGAGGCGGAAAAACGCCGCTACCGTCTGCCGCACGTGGACATCGGGCAACTGGACGGCGATGGTTGTTATATCGGCATCGACAGCGGCTCCACCACCACCAAAATCATCGCTACCGATGCCGGGGGACGCGTTTTCTTCCATTTTTATGACAAGAACAAGGGCAATTCGCTTGAAACGGCCACCGCCGGGCTGGCACAGCTGTACGACCAGGTGCAGCGGTCTGGCAAGTCGTCGATGCGGGTGCTGGGCAGCTGCGTGACGGGCTATGGCGAGGATTTGTTGAAGAAGGCCTTCTCGCTCGACGCGGGCATGGTGGAGACCATCGCGCATTACACGGCGGCCTACCATTTCAACCCGCAGGTGAGCTTTATCCTCGACATCGGCGGGCAGGACATGAAAGCCACCTTCATTGAGGGCGGCACCATCAAGCGGCTGGAGATAAACGAAGCCTGCTCGTCGGGTTGCGGTTCGTTCATCGAGACGTTCGCCCGCTCGCTCAACCATACGCCGCAGGAATTTTCCGAGATAGCCCTCCAGTCGCAGCAGCCCTGCGACCTCGGCACGCGCTGCACCGTGTTCATGAACTCCAAGGTGAAGCAGTCGCTGCGCGAAGGGGCGGCCGTGTCCGACATTTCCGCCGGGCTGGGCTACTCCGTCATCAAGAACTGCCTCAACAAGGTGCTCAAGCTGCGCGACACCGCCGAGCTGGGCGACCACATCATGGTGCAGGGCGGCACGTTCCGCAACCTGGCCGTCATCCGCGCCCTGGAGCATGAGCTGGGCAAGCGCGTCATGGTGACCGATTATCCCGAACTGATGGGTGCCTACGGGGCGGCCCTCTTCGCCCGCGAGCAGGCGGCTAAGGGGCAGACCCGCGCTGTGGAGCTGGCCGACCTGGTGCGCCCGCAGGCATACACCTCCAAGATGACCGTGTGCCACGGATGCGAGAACCAGTGCACCGTGACGCAGTTCCGCTTCGACAACGGCAACCGCTATTACTCGGGCAACAAGTGCGAGAAGGTGTTCAGCAACACGGGCGGGCAGGCGGCGAAAGGCGTGAACCTGTACGAGGAAAAATACCGCCTGCTGTTCGACCGCCCGGTGCGCACCGGCGGCCTGCGCGTGGGCATCCCCCGGGCGTTGGGCATCTACGAGGACTACCCCTTCTGGCACGCCCTGCTCACGGAGTGCGGCGTGGAAGTGGTGTTGAGCGACCCCTCCACCATGCGCCTTTACGAACGGGGCATCGGCACGGTGATGGCGGACAACATCTGTTTCCCCGCCAAGCTGGCCAACGGGCACATATTTAATTTGATAGAGAAAAAGGTGGACCGCATCTTCATGCCCTTCGTGGTGCACGAACGCAAAGAGGACGGGCGCACGCCCAATAGCTACAACTGCCCCATCGTCACGGGCTATTCCGAAGTCATACGCAGTGCCATCGACCCCGAAGGGCGGCACGGCGTGCCGCTGGACGCGCCCACCTTCTCCTTCAAGGACCTGAAACTGATGAAAAAAGCCTGCGCGGCCTACCTGCGTTCCATCCTGCCCGGGGTGGACGGGCACACGATAGACCGCGCTTTCGCCCGGGGCATGGAGGCGCAGCAGGAATACGCCCGCACCATGACCCGGCGGTGCAAGGCCGTGCTGGAACACGCCTGCCTGCACGGCCACCTGGTGGTGTTGCTCGCCGGGCGACCCTACCACAGCGACCCGCTCATACAGCACAAGATAGCCGACATGGTGGCCGGTTTCGGTGCGGACGTGATTACCGAGGACGTGGTGCGCGATGCCGAGCCCGCCACCGAGCAGGTGCAGAGCATCATGCAATGGGCTTACACCAACCGCATACTCAAAGCGGCCCTGTGGGCGGCGCGCGCCCCCCGGTGGGTGCATTACGTGGAGATGACCTCCTTCGGCTGCGGGCCGGACGCCTTCATCATCGACGAGGTGGCCGACATCATGCGCCGCAACGGGCGCAACGCCACCTTCCTCAAGATAGACGACATTAACAACATAGGCTCCACCCGCCTGCGCATCCGCTCTCTCATCGAGAGCCTCAAGTTCCGCCACGAGCAGTCGGGCGTGAAGAGCACGCGCCCCGTGAACACCAAGCCCTACGAAGCCGCCGACCGCCGCCGCACCATCCTCATGCCCTGGTTTGCCGACTTCTACTCGCCTTTCCTCCCGGCAGCGTTCGGGCTGATGGGCTACCGTGCCGAGAACCTGCCCCCCAGCGACGTGCGCTCGGCGGAGTACGGGTTGAAATATTCCAACAACGAGATATGTTATCCCGCCACGCTGGTGGTGGGCGACTTCATGAAGGCGTTGGACAGCGGCAAGTACCGGCGCGACGAAGTGGCCTTGGGTCTCACGCAGACGGGCGGACAGTGCCGCGCCACCAACTACGTCACCCTGTTGAAGAAGGCCATGATAGCCGCCGGATACGAGGACATCCCCGTCATCACCGTGTCCACCGCCGCGGGCACCATCAACGAGCAGCCGGGCTTCGAAGTGCGGTGGACGAAGGTCATACGCCCCGTCATCGCCTGCATGGCCTACGCCGACTGCCTGTCGCAGATGTATTACGCGACCGCCCCCCGCGAAGTGGCGGAGGGGATAGCCGCCCGCCTCAAAGAGAAGTACATCCGCCTGGGTGTGGAAGCCATGCAGCGGGCCGACACGCAGGCCTTCTACCGGCTTGCCGCGCAGGCCGCCGACGAGTTTGCCCGCGCCAACAACCGCCGCGCCGTGCCCCGCATCGGCATCGTGGGCGAGATATACGTGAAGTACAACAACTTCGGCCACGGCAACGTGGTCAATTGGCTCGTGTCGCAGGGCGTGGAGCCGGTGGTGCCAGCCCTAAGCGACTTCTTCACCACTTTCTTCGCCAGTCGCCGCGCCAAGCAGCAGGGGCTGGTGGCCGCCAACCCCGCCTGGACGCGTCCCCTCATTGACGCGGTGGAACGCATCGTCTTCCGCATGATACACCGCATGGAAGACGCCGCCTCGGCTTTCCCCTACCTCAACCGGGTGGAAAGCCCGCACGTGGCGGCGGCGCACGCGGCGGACATCATCAACCTCAACGCCCAGTTCGGCGAAGGGTGGCGCATCGCGGGCGAGTTCGCGCACTTCGCCCACATGGGGGTGAACAACGTGGTGAGCCTGCAACCCTTCGGATGCATTGCCAACCAGGTTATTTCCAAAGGTATCGAGAAGCGCGCCAAGGAAATATACCCCTCGCTCAACCTGCTCTTCCTCGACTTCGACAGCAACCTGGCCGAGGCCAACGTGTTCAACCGCCTGCACTTCATGATACGCAACGCCCGCGAGGAAATCAGCCGCCGCGAAGCCGCCACGCGCACGGCATGAGAATTAACGCAAAGGGTGCAGACCCCCAACCCCCTAAAGGGGGCTTTTTCTTTAACCGCAAAGAGCGCAAAGGGCGTGAAGGATAAAGGTCAACGGTCGGCAGTCAACAGTCAACCGTGTCACATAAATTCTTCGCTCCCTTTGCGCTCTTTGCGGTTAAGTAAAATGCGCGGTCGAGGCGGATCGGGGGTCACGGCAGCTCGAAAAGTGCCTCGACGGGGTAGTGGTCTGATGCGTAAGGCACGCGATAGCTGTCTGTCACGGTGTGGAACTCCAACGCACGTGCTTTGCGCGAGAAGATGTAATCGTAGATGACCGTGCCCTGTTCCGCTCCGAAACCGTTGAAGCTGCCGAGGTTGTCCGTGTCGGGGGCGGCGGTGCGGGCCGAGGGGAAGCGGGCGGTGATGGGGGCGAAGATGGGGTCGCTTGGTTGGGCGTTGAAGTCGCCGGTGATGAAGGCTGGCAGGGTGTCGCCGCTCAGCTCGAGGGCGCGCTCGGCCACCAGCTTGGCCGACTCGCGGCGTGCCACCGTTCCCGCATGGTCGAAGTGGGTGTTCAGCGCGAACACCCCGCGCCCGCTTTCCCGGTCGC
>CALUML010000027.1 GCA_944321745.1 uncultured Bacteroidales bacterium | reverse complement strand
ATGTCGGGCACGTCATTTCGAGCGCAGCGAGACACGAAGTTGAGCGTAAGCTAAATCTCAAAGTCACTTTTGGCGCGTTGTAGAGAAGATTTCTCCCTACGGTCGAAATGACGGCGGGTTTGTTTCGTGGTTTTTACACAGCCTCCAGGGAGAGGGGGGCAGGGGTGAGGTACTCAAACGCAGATTATAAGTAAATGTAGCTTTTTCCCGGGGCGTTGCCCAGACTATAATCTTGCAGCCCTTCAGGCTGCCTATCAACGTTTTCTCATCCCGAAACTCACGCCTATCCCTAAGACATCAACGCATTTCCTGCCGAAAAATTTGAATTTCACTTTAGGAAAATTGGCTAAATTTCGCCCTTATCAATATCAATAGGTATGAAAAAAGATATGAAGTCAAGTCAAGGAGCGGACAAAAGTCCGGAATGGATGCTGCCACGGTACTTCACCGGGCAACTGTCCGAGGAGGAGAAGCGGCGATTGGAACAATGGGCCGGGGAGAATGAAGAGAACAGAAGGATTTTCCAACAGGCACTCGATGCGCACGTGGAACTGGACGCATGGAAGGCGTATTGGCAGGTGGACACCGACCAGGCGTTCAAGCGCGTGAGGCGGCGCATCCGGGCCGATCGGTTCAGGCTCGACAAGTGGCGCGGGACCTTCCAGCGGGTGGCCGCGGTGCTGCTGCTCCCCCTGGTGCTGGCCACGGTGTGGCTGCTGGTGCACCGCCAACCGGCCGACACGGCAAGCACTTGCGAATTGCAGACCCTCGCGGGCATGATCGGGCGGGTAACGCTGCCCGACAGCACGGTTGTCACCCTCAATGCGAAATCCACCCTGCGCTACCCGTCCGTCTTCACTGGCGACGAGCGCGTGGTCGAGTTCGAAGGCGAAGGCTACTTCGAAGTGGCCAAGGATGCCTCCCGGCGTTTCACCGTGCGGGTACCGGGCAGAGGGGACGTGAACGTGTACGGCACGACCTTCAACATCGACGCGTACCGGGGCAACGACTGCGTGACGACGCTCGTGGAAGGCAGCATCGGTTATTCGTACACCGACCGCCAAGGCCACACCCGGGAATACCGGCTGGAACCCAGCCAACGGCTGGTGCACCACCAGCACAACGGCAAGGTGGAAATCACGGAAGCGGACTGCACCATAGCCACCGCGTGGAAGGACAACAAAATCATCCTCCAGCAAACGCCGCTGAAGGACATACTGGGCATGTTGGAACGGAAGTATGACGTGGACTTCCAGGTGGACAACGATGAACTGTACGGGTACACCTTCTCCGGCGGGGCCATATCGATGAACGGGCTGGAATATGTATTGGAAACCCTGGAAATATCATCGGGCATCCAATGGCAATATGTCGGCTTCCAAGGATACGACACCAACCCCCGCATGACGGTCAGGATATATTAGCTACGAGCTACGAGCTACAAGCTACGAGTTACAAGGGAGACGATGAAACCATGACGATTATTAAACAAGCTCATGCTTGCTAACCACCTCACCCTTGACACGCAAGAATAAACACACATAACAATAAACAATATAAACAATGAAAACAAGAAAAACATTTCTGCTTGCCTCCACCGCCTCCTTGCTTTTGCTGGCGGCGTGTACGGAACCTGTCGTTCCCGAACCGGAACCTGAACCCACCCCGACCGACTCCATACCGGAAGAGGCATTCGGACCGCTGACGGAACTGCCGTTCTCCAAAGGGCTGAACCTGTCGGACTGGTTCAACGTGTCCGATGCGTATTGGTTCGAGCCGGAACTCTACCAGGACAAAGACTTCGACCAGCTCCAGAGCCTGGGCATCGACGTGCTGCGCCTGCCGATAAACTTCCCGGCATTCATGAGCGGTGCGCCCGGATACACCTTCAGCAACGATTTCCTGAACGCGCTTGACCGCGCCGTGGACATGGCCGAGGCACGGGGCATCTACATCATCCTCGACAACCACAGCTACTTCGGCTCGCGCGTGTTCCCCGAAAGCTACGGCGAGGAACTGGTCACCGCCGGTTTCCGCCAGCTGGCTTCCCGCTACAAGAACCGGACGGACAAAGTGGTGTTCGAACTGTTCAACGAGCCGGGCGGCACGTACCTGGAAGAGCACTACCCGGCCATGCAGCAACGCCTGCTCGCCACGATACGCGCCATCGACCCCCATCACACCATCATCGTCACCGCCCCGAAATGCAGCATCGACCGGCTGGCCGACCTGCCCGAATATGACGACGACCGGCTCATCTACACGTTCCACTTCTACAAACCGTTCCTGTTCACCCACCAAGGAGCCGACTGGGACGGCATAGCCCTGCAATACATCAGCGGGGTGCCCTTCCCCTATGACCCCGGCCGTATGCCGCCCATGCCCGACGAGTTCCAGTCGCAAGAGGACATCGACTACTACAACAACTACCCGGAAGAGGCCAAGGCCGAATACATCGGCAAGACGCTGATGGAAGCCTACCACTGGGCTTCGGAGCACGACAAACTGCTGTTCTGCGGCGAATTCGGCACGCTGACCACCGCCCCCGCGTCCGACCGCGTGCAGTATTACAAAACCGTGTGCGACTACTTCGACACGTTCGAAATCGCCTGGACGGCCTGGGAATACCGCGACACGAAGACACCCAACTTCGGCATCTTCCAAGGGGCGAACGTGTTCGAGTCCAACCTGAACCTCGAACTCATCCAGGCCATGGGCTTCAACATACCGCCCGGTTACGAAGGCGACTGCCCGGAGGTGACGTTCTACGACGATGCCATCCCCGCCTGGTGGACACCCAGCAAGGGATGGGACGGCTGGGTGCCCCAAGTGGACTTCGCCTGGAAAGAGAACACCTACAACGGCTCGATAAACTGCATCCGCATCGACTTCGACAACAAATGGGGCGGGCTGACCATGACCCCGTGGCCGGTAGCCGACCTCACCCGGCAGCACGAAGCCGGAGCCAGCCTGGAGTTTGCCGTCCGCACCACCGATGAAATCGACAACCTGGTCGTGCGCTTCGTGCAATGGAAAGAAGGTGCTCCCTACCAATGGCGCAACATGACCGAAATAGGCACGACCGGCGGCAACGCCACACAGAACCTCTTCCCCGCCGATGGGGAATGGCATCTCCTGTCCATCCCGCTGAGCGACTTCCGGATTAACGGCACGCAAGGCCAGGGAGACGCTTGGAAAGATGCCCCGGACGAAGGTGAAGAAGGCTTCGCATGGGACTGCATCAACCACCTGGAATTTGTGCCGGAAGGCAACGAGGCCCTGCTGGGCAAGACCTTGTACATAGACGACATCGTGGTCAGGAAGCCGTAACCGCATGAGACAACCAACCATCAACCATTTCCATACCAATGTCAGCATTCTTTCAACACACTTCGCACCGCCCCCTCTCCCCGCCCGGGAGAGGGGGAAGCCGAAACCATCCGCAAGGCCCGAACGCCTCGCCATCAGAACCCGACACCTGCGGTCTTGGCAAACAGCCGTATCCCTACAGGCCCTTTGACCGACCCACAAGAGAAATACCATACATATAATATATAAAACAAAACGAATGAAATCAAAGAAATCAACCATCCTGCTGTTCATGGTGGCGGCAGCCCTGTCAGCCTTTGCTGCCGGGCCGAAAGTGACCATCAACAGCCAAGGCCGAACCGTGGCAAGCATACTGGACGAAATACGCAGGAGCACCGGCTACGAAGTGTTTTACAACGACCAACACGTGGACACGGACCGGCGCGTAACCCTCCAGGTAACGGACGAGGAACTGTCCGATGTACTCGAAAAACTCTTCCGCGGCACTGACACGTCGTTCAGCATACGCGGCCAACAAGTCATCCTGTCGCAGCGCGAGGAACAAGCACCGAGCACGCCCCAGCAAAGCCGCACGGTGAGCGGCACGGTAACCGACCAGCTGGGCGAACCGCTCATCGGTGCCACGGTGCGCGAACAAGGCACGAACAACGCCGTCACCACGGACTTCGACGGGAAGTTCTTCCTGGACGTGACATCGGCCAACCCCACCCTGGAAATCCAATACGTCGGCTTCAAGCCGTTCATCGAAGAAGTGGCCACGGGCACCCCGCTGGAAGTCGTCATGCAGGAAGACAACAACACGCTCGACGAACTGGTCGTGGTGGGCTACGGCTACATGAAGAAGCGCGACCTCACCGGCTCGGTGGCTTCGGTGAAGTTGAGCGAGACGACCGCCGCCACCACCTCGTCGGTCACCAACGCCCTGGCCGGGAAGGCCGCAGGCTTGCAGGTAAGCGTGGCCAACGCCCAGCCCGGCGCAGGCTCGACCCTGCGCATCCGTGGTGCCGCCTCGCCCAACAGCGACAACTCGCCCCTCATCATCATCGACGGCTTCCCCATCAGCCCGGCATCGGACGGCCCGACCGCCGTGGGCATGTATGACAGCGGCTCTACGGACAACTTCCTCGGCTCGCTCAACCCCAACGACATCGAGTCCATCGAAGTGCTGAAGGATGCCTCCTCCACCGCCATCTACGGTGCACGCGCCGGCCACGGCGTCATCTTGATTACGACCAAGAAAGGGAAAATAGGCAAGCCGCAGGTGAGCTACTCGGTCACCGCCGCCACGCAGCACATAGCCAAGGGGTATGAAATGCTCGACGCACGCAACTTCATGATAGAGACCGAACGCTACCGCCGGGAGAAATGGCGGATAGACAACTACGTGGGCATGTTCGGCGGGGAAGACGAGGCCGCCATGATGCAGACCAACCCCTACACGCCCCGATACACGCAGGAAATGATAGACAACCCGGGTGCCACCACCGACTGGCTCGGTGCCGTGATGCGCCCCGGTTTCCAGATGCAGCACAACCTGTCGGTGTCGGGCGGCACGGAGAGCACGCGCTACCTGGTGTCGGGCAACTTCTTCCTGCAAAACGGCATCGTGAAGAACAACGACCTCGACCGCTTCACCCTGCGCGCCAACATCGACCAGAAGTTTGGCGAGCACTTCCGGGGCGGGGTCAACATGACGCTGTCGCGCATCAACCAGAACAGCATCCCGAGCGGCTCCAGCATGAACCAGGATGCGGGCCTGATGGTGGCGGCCGTAGAATCGAACCCCCTGCAACCCATACGCGACGAGAACGGCGACTACACCATCAACGAGCTGCGCAACTACATGCCCAACGCGGTGTCGCTGCTCGACATCACCAACGAGCTGCGCAAGGACCGCTTCCTCGGCTCGGCCTACGTGGAATACAGCCCCATCAAGGAACTGACGCTGAAAGGTACCGTGGGCGTGGACCGCAACTACCACAAGCGCAAGGTGTACCTGCCTACCACCACGCTGTACGGCCAGAAGGTGAACGGGCAGGCCGACATCGCGCAGTACGATCAAAACGACTACCTGCTCGAACTCACGGCCAGCTACAACAAAGAATTCAACGCCAACCACCGCCTGAACGCGGTAGTGGGCTATTCGTTCCAGCAGTTCAACAAGGAAGGGGTGACGGCTGGCAACAGCGACTTCCTGTCCGATGCCTTGCTGTTCAACGCGCTGAGCTTCGGCCAGTACGTCAAGCCGTGGGTAGGCTCATCGGCCTCCAGCGACCAGATGGCCTCCTTCTTCGGCCGCGTGAACTACACCTTCAAGGACCGCTACCTGCTCACGGCCACGATACGTGCCGACGGCTCGTCCTACTTCGCCCCCGGACACCAGTGGGGTTACTTCCCCTCGGTGGCGTTGGGCTGGCGTTTTTCCCAGGAAGAGTTCCTGGCGGGCGCATCCCACTGGCTTTCCAATGGCAAGCTGCGGCTCAGCTGGGGACAGACGGGTAACTCCAGCATCGGCTACCAGTCCATCAGCCTGTACAGCGACCGCGACTCGTGGGGCAACCGCTTCAACAAGGGCTTCGGCGGCACGGAATACCTCGGCTTCCAGCTCACGCAGCTCGGCAACCCGAACATCACGTGGGAAACGACCACGGAATACAACGTGGGGCTTGACCTCGGCTTCTTCAACAACCGCATCACGCTGACCGCCGACTACTTCAACCGCCAGATATCCGACCTGCTGAACTGGCGCGACCTCCAGCATTTGCAAATCGTCAGCTCCATCGCCGACAACATCGGCAAGACGCGCAGCCAGGGGATGGAAATCACCCTGAACACGGTGAACTTCGACCGCAAGGACTTCACCTGGACCACCGACTTCACTTTCTCGTTCTACCGCGACCGCTGGGAGGAACGTGCCGACGAATGGAGCCCCTCCGCCTATGAGCAATACAACGGCTGGATACGCCCCTGGCAAGGTTTCTTCGTGGCCGACGGGCTGGTGCAGCCGGGCGAAGTAATCGACTACATGCCAAACGCCATACCGGGACAAATCAAAGTGAAGGATATCAACGGCTATACGTATAATGAAGACGGCACGTTCCAGGTGGACGAACACGGCGTGCCCATTCTTACCGGCCAGCCCGACGGCAAGATAGATGATGCCGACCGCATCGTGGTCGGCTCGCGCGACCCGGGCTACATCGTGGGCTTCAACAACACCATCCAGTGGAAGAACTTCGACTTCAACATCTACTTCTACGGCCACTTCGACCAATGGACCACGGGCAGCTACAAGGACTTGTGGCTCGGCAGCGTCAGCGGGCTTGACCAGGGACGCAACATGCCGGTGAGCGCGTCCGAAATATGGAGCACCGACAACCCCGACGGCTGGAGGCCCGGCTATGCGCAGATGTACAACACGTATGATGCGGGTTCCACCACCTTCTACATGAAGAAGAGTTGGTTCCTGCGCTGCCGCAACATCACCCTGGGCTACCGCGTGCCGGTGGGCAAAGCCCTGAGCAACCTACGCGTGTATGCCGACGTGAACAACCCCTTCATGCTCACCAACTACGACGGGCTGGACATGGAAACCGACGACTCGGTCTGGGCTTACCCCAACGTGCGCACCTACAGCCTCGGCGTGGAAATCACATTCTAACCTAAACACTATCAAACGAAGTATGAAAGCAAAGAACATAGCATTCGCAATACCCGCGCTGCTGTGCCTGGCGGGCACGGCATGCACCAACCTGGAATCGGAGGTGTACAGCGCGTACAACTCGTCCATCTTCCCCCAGACGGCGGAAGACGTGGAAGCCTTGCTCGTGGGAGGGGTGTACGCCCCCTTCCGCTCCAACCAGTACGAAGGGCTGTTTGCCGTGAACAACCGCGGCGTGCAGACCTACAACGACATGTGTACCGACCTGGCCACCTGCCGCTGGACGGACACCTACTGGTTCAACCTGATTAACGTGAACTTCAACACCTTCGAGATAGAAGGCCCCACGCTGATTTACCGCGACAACATCGACAACATCGCCCGGATGCTCAACATCATCAACACCATCGAGGATATGGACGATGACAAAATCGACCCCGACCGCAAGAACGAACTGCTGGCCGAGGCGCACTGCGGACTGGGATGGATGGCCTACATCCTGTACGACATGTACGGGGGCATCCAGCTCATCTCCGAGGAAGCCCTGGGCAAACCGGCGGAAAACATCATCGTGCCCCGCTCCTCGGAGGAACAGACCGCCACGTTCATCGAAACGCACCTGCTGGAGGCCGCCAAGTACCTGCCGCCCACCATCGACCACGACGATGCCGATTACGGGCGCTTCACGCGCGGCACGGCCTACACCATCCTGATGAAGCTGTACATGCACGACAAGCGGTGGGACGACGCGGTCAACGCAGGCAACGAGCTGATGGGCAAAAACGAGACGCAGTACGGCTACGAACTGGTGCCCCACTACAAGGACATCTTCACGCTGGAAGGCGAAGGCAACAAGGAGTCCATCTGGGTGTGCACCTCCGACCAGGGCATCAACACCCACCTGTGGCTCTCCCACGTGCTGCCGGAAGACTACGTCACGGCAAACACCAACATGCAGAAATTTGGCGGATACCGCATGCCCTGGCAGTTCTACCACTCGTTCGAAGAAGGCGATGAACGCCTCGAAGTCATCGCAGGCGAATACACCACCAAGGACGGCGTGACCTACAACGAAGCCAACCCCGGCCCCCAGCTGGATAAAGGAGCCCTGCCGGTAAAATACGGCGAAGACCCCAAAGACCCCGGAAGCGGCTCGGCCATCGACTTCATCATCCTGCGCTATGCCGACGTGCTCACCATGCAGGCCGAAGCCCTGGCACGCCAGGCCAACGCGGTGACGCAAGAAGCCGTTGACCGCCTCAACGACGTGAGGGACCGAGCCGGGCTTCCCCTCAAGCAAGTAAGCGACTTCGCCAGCCTGGACGACTTCCTCGACGCGGTGCTCACCGAACGCGGGCACGAATTGTGGTTCGAAGGCTGGCGGCGCAGCGACCTCGTGCGCCACGGCAAGTTCGTGGAATATGCCAAGCTGTACAAGAACAGCCGCACCGCCGACGACCACCACTGCCTCTTCCCTCTGCCGCAGGAGGTCATCGACGAAGGGCGCGGGCAAGTGATACAGAACCCGGGCTACTGATGCCCTCTCCGCTTACACGAAGTGCGGGACGCCACGCATGTCCCGCACTTTCTTTTTTCCCAGACACGAAAGGGGGGAAAGTATAAAGTATAAAGGAGAAAGGAAAAAATATAAGGGAAAATGGAGAAATGGCAAGGCCAACGGCCTTGTAGCGTTCAGCGTGGGGCAACGCCCTACGAAATAAATCCGCGCCCATCTGCGTAATCTGAGGGCAACAATCTGCAATCTGCAATTTGAAATCTGAAATCTGCAATCTGCAATCTGAAATGTTCCTATGAGACCCATTTGTTTATTGACCTGCCTGGCGGCGGCCATCACCTGCATGGCCGTCGGGCACGAACACAAGTTCTACGTGCAGGAGTCCGACACCTGCTCGCCCCGGGCCGAGGGCGTGGAATGCACCATGTCGTCGGAGCGGCAGGGAACGGTGGAATGCATCACCGTCACCTTGCACAACAAACGGCACACCCCGTTCCAACCCCAGCGGGCGGGCTTGAAGCTGGGCATTGACACATACATGGACAGCTTCCCGCAGTGGAACGACAAGTACTTCCCCACCCTCGTCGTGTGTGAACCGGCACATAGCTATGGCTACCTGCAATCGCCTTCGGGGCGGGTCAAGGCCTTCGTGTGCGCCGACCCGGTAGCTTCGTGGAGCCTGGATTACAACCTCGGCTACCAGGAACCTGCCCCGTACTGGTTCTACGGGCATCGCATCGAGTCGCTCAACCTCGACCTGCTGGCCGCACCGCCCCTGCCGCCGCACCATCCCACTTGCGCCTGGCAATTGCTGCCCGGCGAACGGCGCACGTGGCGCATCCTGATTGCCGACCTCGCCTCCCCCGACCGCTTGGAAGAGGAGCTGCACCGCCTCGGCGGCGTGCCCATGCTGCATCTGGAGCAGACCTCGTGCGCCCCGGGGCAGACCATCGAGGTGGTGGCTTACGCCCACGAACCGGTGCTCACCATCGGCAACAAGCCCGGGAACCTCGTGCAGAGGGACGGCGACCGCTGGGTGGCGGCCTTCTCCGCCGACCGTCCCGGCATCTATCCCATTAAGCTGACGGACGGGCACCGATCGGCACACGGCACGGTCAACGTGCGGCATCCGTGGCGGCGAACCCTGGAACTGGCCCGCAAGGCCGTCCTTCGTTATCCGCAGAAAGCCACCTCGCACGTGGAGAGCTGGTACGGCTTCCACACCGCCTTCCTGGCCGCCCGCCACTTCCCCGACAGCGTGCCCGACCGGCAACTCAGCCAACGTTTCGACTGGCTGCTCGACCAGCTGTTCGATTCCGCCACGGGGCAACCCTACCACTACGCCTGGCGCATCCAGAACGTATCGTCCACCATCGGGATGCTGGCCGACCGCTACGAGGCCTATGGCAATCCGGCCGACCTCGACCGTGCCGAACGACTGGCCGACTGGCTCATCTCCGGTTCGCAGACTCCCGACGGTGCCTACATGAACGGCCACACGGACTACACTTCGGTGATTTATCCCGCCAAGAGCCTGCTCGAACTGGCCGATGCCGAATACGCGGCAGGCCGCCGAAGCCGGGGACGATGCTACGAAGCCTCGGCACGCCGCGCCGTGGACCACCTCGTGCTCATGGACGGCAATTTCAATACGGAAGGGGAGATAACCTACGAGGACGGCATGGTGAGCTGCTCCGCCCTGCAGATGGGGGCGATGGCGTTGCGAAGCCCCGGCAAGGCCGACCGCCAACGCTACACCCGTGCCATGCTGAAGCTGCTTCAGGGGCATGAATGCCTCACCCAGAACCGCGTGCCCGACGGACGGCGGCGGGGCGGCACCCTGCGTTTTTGGGAAGCGCAATACGACGTGCACATGCAACCCAACATGCTGTCGTCGCCGCACGGCTGGAGTGCCTGGCGGGCCTACGCCACCTACTACGCCTACCTGCTCACCGGCGACGAACGCTGGCTGCGCGACACGTTCGACGCGGCGGCCTCCTTCGCCTCCCTGCTCGACTTTGACACCGGCGAACTGCGTTGGGCGTTCGTGGTCGACCCGAAAGTGCACGCCCGGCAAATATCCGAACCCGTGCCCGGCCTCACCGCCGACCAGCCGAGCTACGGATGCCCGCACCCCGACCGCTACCCCCACCGCGACTTCGTCCTTGGCGAACAATACGTGCCGATGGTGGCCGACTGGCAGACCATCGTCTCCTCGGACAACGACGTGCACGAAGTGTTCAAGTTCATAGCCGAAGCCGTGCTGACCAACGCCTTTGTCGTGGAAAGGCCGGACGGCTCCCTCGGCTGCTACAACTGCCGGGCACAACGCAGCGGGAACGTGTTGACGGTTGTCCCCGATGAACCCCAAATAACACATCTGTACCTCGACGTGTCCTCCGGCCTCCAAGTCGATTTCCCGGGAGAAATCACGGTATTCGAATAGACAACATAAACCCCAATCGGTCATTAGACTTTGTATGACTTTGCTTTTGTGTTGAACAGTTTGCCTCAGCTGAAGCACATTACATCCATATAGGGAAACACAATAGGCACAATAGCTTTCCCAAGCCCTTGTGTTCAAAGATAGTTTATCGGGAGATGCGGCTTCGCCTATTCTCCCGCAGTTCACAATAGCGGCGGACAGTCTATGTGACCTCCGGGGAAAGTCCGAAAGGCTTTCCCCGCTTGCCTCCCTGTTTGTCGCAGCTGAGACACTATTGTATCTATTGTGTTTCAATCTATAGACACAAGTTACAGACTTGCCAAGATATTCCCCGAATGGTCTAATGACTAATGTAGTATAAACTTCAACAAATAAGCTTATGAAACCCTATCAGTCCATATTCATAATAATCTTATGCAACTGGATGGCGGGAGCAGGTACACCGGTTGCCGCCTCCGTTCCTCCGTATCTGAACGACAGCCTTCCCATGGAAGAACGAATAGACGATGCCCTCGCCCGGATGACGCTCGAAGAGAAAATAGCATTGATTCACGCTCATTCCAAATTCAGCTCGCCCGGTGTGCCCCGACTTGGCATTCCGGAGATATGGGCGGCCGACGGCCCGCAAGGTGTCCGCGAAGAGCTGATGTGGGACAGCTGGGACACGGCCGGACACACCAACGACTCCTGCACGGCCTACCCCGCCCTGATGTCGCTGGCCGCCACTTGGAACCGGGACTTGGCCTACCGTTATGGCCGCTCCATCGGCGAGGAATTCCGATATCGAGGCAAGGACATCGCCCTCACCCCCGGCATCAACATTTACAGGCATCCGATGTGCGGGCGCAACTTCGAGTACATGGGCGAAGACCCCCTGCTGGCGGGCATCCTGGCATCCGAAGCCGTCAAAGGCATACAAAGCAACGGCGTGGCCGCCTGCGTCAAGCACTTCGCCCTAAACAACCAGGAGACGGACAGACACCAGGTGAATGTGATCGTGTCCGACCGCGCCCTGCATGAGATATACCTGCCCGCCTTCAAAAAAGCCGTCATCGAAGGCGGGGCATGGGCCGTCATGGGAGCATACAACCGCTACAAAGGACAGTTTGCCTGCCACAACGAGTACCTCAACAAAATACTGAAAGAAGACTGGCAATTCGACGGGGTGTTCATTTCCGACTGGGGCGGCACGGAAGACACGGAGCAGGCAGTCCGCAACGGGCTGGACATGGAATTCGGCACTTACACGGACGGCCTGTCGTCCGGCGAGGCAAACGCCTATGACCATTACTACCTGGCCCGCCCCTACCTGCAAGCAATCAAGGAAGGGCGGTTCACCACCCGCGAACTGGATGACAAGGCAAGGCGCGTATTGCGGCTGTGCTTCCGCACGAACATGAACCGCCAACGTCCGTTCGGCTCGCTCAACTCCCCGCAACACGCCGCCGATGCACAGGCCATACAGGAAGAAGGCATCGTGCTGCTGAAAAACGAGGGGGCATTGCTGCCACTGGAGCCTGCACAATACGGGAAAATACTGGTAGTCGGCGAAAATGCCGACTTCATGCTGACCAAGTGGGGCGGCAGTTCCAACGTGAAGGCGCGCTACGAAATGATGCCCATCGATGCCATACGCAACCGGGTGGGCAGCCGCGCCACAGTGGAATATCGGAAAGGCTATACGTCCGACTGGCCCCCGCAACCTGCCGTGCAGGACTCCTTGCGGGAAGAAGCCCTTGCCGCCGCCCGGCAAGCCGACCTCATCATCTTCATCGGCGGGCACAACAAATACCCCAACCATGACACCGAAAGCTACGACCGCACGGGCAGCGGTGCGCCCTTCCGACAAGACGAGGTGCTTGAGGAACTGGTGCGATTGCGCCGTCCCATCGTGCTGGTCACCATGGGAGCCAACCAGTTTGACATGCCTTGGAGCGACCGCATACCAGCCATGTTGCACGCTTGGTACGGCGGAAGCGAAGGAGGAACGGCGCTGGCCGATGTGCTGTTTGGCAGGGTCAATCCCTCGGGCAAGCTCCCGGTCACGTTCTACCGGCAACTGACCGATTGCGGCGCGATTGCCGAAGGAGAATATCCGGGCGATGGGCAGAACGTGCGCTACAACGAGGACATCTTCGTTGGCTACCGTTACGTGGAAAAGGAGCACATCGCACCGGCGTTCCCTTTCGGCCATGGACTGTCTTACACCACGTTCGCCTATGGCCGCCCGCAACTGTCGCAAACGGTCATGGAGCACACCGACACCTTGCTGGTGACCGTGCCGGTGAGCAACACGGGAAAGAAAGCGGGCAAAGAAATCGTGCAACTGTACCTCTCGGACGTGCAATCGACGTTGCCACGCCCCATGAAAGAACTGAAAGGATTTGTGAAACTGAGCCTCGAACCAGGCGAGACCCAGGAGGCCACGTTCAGCATAACTGCCGAGGAACTGAGCTTTTACGACGAGCGAACAGGATGTTGGACGGCAGAGCCCGGAAAGTTCGTGATACACATCGGGGCATCATCCGCCGACATCCGCCACACCGCCTCGTTCCGGTTGAAAGAATAGACTAACGCGAATTCGACATAAGGACAAACGAATGTCCGCAATCGGCCAATTTCCCTTCCCCCTTACGCGCTCAACGCATCGTCCTGCTGGATAGGAAAGTCTTTGCCTTCATGCAACTTAGCCAAGGTCGAAGGCTCGATGCCCAGTTCGAAGTAGCTCATCAGCACCACAACCACGGCAACGGGCAGGTAGTCGCTCAAGTCCTTGTAAAGCTGCTTGAGTGCCTGCTGTATGCGGTAGTCCACCGTTTTGGACGATTTACCAATGGCTTCGGCTATTTCCTTGTAGCTTTTCCCCTCGAAACGGTGCTGGACGAACGCCTCTCGGTACGTTTCCGGCAGGGCATCTATCGCTTTCTTCACACGTTCCCTCAGTTCCCGTTCGGTCACGAAGTCGCTTTCGCTGAGTTCGTGGCGCAACCGGTAATCCTCCATGTAAGCAGCCGTGCGGTCGGCCACGCGGTTCCGGATGGCCGCTTTGACCGCGCGGTGATACACCATTGTGAACAAGTACTGCCGGAAAGTCTGCCGGATGTCCAGGGACGCGCGCTTTTCCCAAATCCAGACCATGCAATCATCGGCAATGTCCTCCACTTCCGTGCTGTCGACAAACCGGCTGGCGTAAGCACATATGGGTCGGTAATATTTGCGGAACAACAATTCGAAAGCCTTGTGGTCGCCCTCTTTGAGAAGCTCCACCAAAGACTCATCTTCCATGTGGTCAGGATAGGTCATATGTAAAAAGCAGAAATAACGAGCATGTTTCCGAAGGCAAAGATAACGAATTATTCCGTACACGAGCCATGCCCGGGCACATTTATTGCCGGGAAGTTGCCATCCCTGTCGGCGGAAAGTTATCGTACCACCAAGGTGGCACAGCTGTACCACCCGGGTGGCACACCCGTACCACCAAGGTGGTACACCCGTCTCACCCAGGTGGTACGATAATACTGCCCTGTCGGAACAACAACTTCCTGCCGACAAAGGAGCGACCTTGCCCGCAAAAACACAATACCGCAAACGGCGGCGGGAGGTGATTTTGCAAAAATAACAAGCTGGCGGTTTAGGAACTTTCGATTTACTTTCCCCTGCTATGTAGTGTGGCGCGGGAAAGGGAAAATCACCTACCTTTGTGCCGTACATCTCATCCATAACGTCACCATCATGAAAATAACAGTTATCGGCAGTTCCAATGTGGACATGTGCTCCCAAATAGACCGGCTGCCCCGCCCGGGAGAAACGGTGGGCAACGGGGCATTCCTGCAAGCCTATGGGGGCAAAGGAGCCAACCAAGCCGTGGCGGCCCGGCGGCTCGGCGGCGAAGTGTGCTTCATCACGGCGGTGGGCGACGACCCCCTCGGGCGGGAAATGCTGGCCCGGCTGCGCAAAGAAGGTATCGGCATGGCGGACGAATGCATCACGCCGGGTCGTCACACGGGCATCGCACTCATCATGATAGACCGCCAGGGCGAAAACTGCATCGCGGTGAACCCGGGTGCCAACCAAACGCTGTCACCGGAAAGGACGGACCGCTTCAGGGGAAAAATAGAACACAGCGACATCGTGGTCATGCAGGCCGAAATACCCTACGAAACCATCAGGCACGCCGCCGGAATGGCTCATCGGGCAGGCGTGCCGGTGCTGTTCAACCCCGCCCCGGTATGTGCCGTGGACGACGAGCTGATGCGCATGGTCGATGTGCTGGTGGTCAACCGCACCGAGGCGGCTACGCTCTCCGGCACGGACCATGTGGAGGAGGCTGCTTCCCGGCTGCACGCCCGAGGGGCGAAAAACGTCATCGTCACGCTGGGGGCGGAAGGGGCCTATGCTTTCAACGGCCATGCCGGCATAAGCCTGCCGGCTTTCCGGGTGCAGGCGGTCGATGCCGTCGGCGCGGGCGACACGTTCTGTGGCGCACTGGCTGTAGCTTTCGCCCGAAGGGGGCAAGTGGACCGTGACGGGCTGGAGTTTGCCATGGCCGCAGCGGCATTGGCCGTGACCAAGGCCGGAGCGCAGCCCTCCATCCCGACAGAAGAAGAAACCAACCGCTTTTTAGGGGGGGGAAGTATAAAGGGGGAAGTATAAAGGAGAAAGGAGAAAAGAATGGAGTAATGGCAAGGCCAACGGCCTTGTGGCGTTCAGCGTGGGGCAACGCCCTGCGAAATAAATCCGCGCCCATCTGCGTAATCTGCGGGCAACAATCTGAAATCTGAAATCTGAAATTTGGAATCTGAAATTTGGAATCTGAAATTTGATATGAAACCCCACCTGTTCATATGCCTTTCCTGCCTGTTGCTTTCAGGGGCAAGTGCTTCCCGGGCGGCATCACCTGCCCCGGACTATCCGATGCAGGTCATCCTCGACACGGACCTGGGCAACGACATCGACGACTTGCTGGCCTTGCAGATGCTGATAAACTATGAAAAGGCGGGGAAAATCGCCTTGCAAGGTATCAGCCTGTCCAAAGCAAACGTCCACGCGTTTGAATTGGCACGACAATATTATGAGGCTTACGGCACAGGGCATCCTGCATTCGGGTATATGTCGCACGGCCCCAACCCGGACGACGGTCATTACCTCACTGCCACACTGGCCGCCTTGGGGACAGACACGCTCCCCCCTGCCGAAAGCCACGAAGCGGTCGACATGCTGCGCCGACAACTGGCTGCCAGTGCCGACAGTTCCATCGTCATGATAGCCATCGGGCCGCTGACCAACCTGGCGCAACTGCTCCATAGCGAGGCCGACAGCCTCAGCCCGTTGCCCGGCATCGAGCTGGCAAGACGGAAAGTGAAACTGCTCTGCCTCATGGGCGGCGACTACCGAAGCGGAGCCGCACCCGAATGGAACGTGATGCAAGACCGCAACGCGGCAAGCACGGTGTTCGAACGCTGGCCGACCCGCTTGGTGGCAAGCGGCTTTGAGGTAGGCGGTGCCATCCTCTTCCCGCATGAGCGGATAACGGGAGATTTCCATGAACGCCATCCCTTGAGGGTGGGTTACGAGCATTTCCTCGACATGCCCTACGACCGCCCGTGCTGGGACCTGACCGCGGTGCTCCACGCAGTCGAAGCGGACTCGGCTTGGTTCGGCCTGTCCGGGCATGGCCACATTGGAGTGGACAGCACGGGGCGCACACGGTTTTCCGCCGATGCCGCCGGGAAGCACCGCTACCTGACCCTGCGCAGCGACACCGTGGCCGCCGTCCTGGCCGACCGGGTCAGACCCGTTGGCAAGACAAATAATCCATAATCGTAATCCATAATCGGAAAGCTATGTTTATCGTGAACAGTTATGCCCTGGCCGTCGCCCTGTGTGTGGTCACCATGATTTGCTGGGGCAGCTGGGGCAACACCCAGAAACTCGCCGCCAAGAGCTGGCGTTATGAATTGTATTATTGGGACTACGTGGTCGGCATCCTGCTTTTCTCCGTGTTCCTGTGTTTCACCCTGGGCAGCTTCGGGCAATCGGGACGGAGCTTCCTGCCCGACCTGATGCAGCTGGAAGGCTCCAAGGCCGCCAGCGCATTCACGGGCGGTGTCATCTTCAACGCGTCCAACATCCTGCTGTCTGCCGCCGTGTCCATCGCCGGTATGTCGGTTGCCTTCCCCTTGGGAGTGGGGCTTGCGCTGGTGCTGGGCGTGTTCATCAACTACGCAGGCGAGCCGAAAGGCGATGCCGCACTGCTTTTCACCGGCGTGGCATTGGTCACGCTTGCCATCGTCTGCAACGGGATAGCCGCCCGCAGGAAAGGCGGGAAAACCGGCGGGACACGCAAGGGAATCGTGCTCGCCGTCATCGCCGGGGTGCTGATGTCGTTCTTTTACCGGTTTGTGGCGGCAGCCATGGACTTGGAACATTTCGAAAACCCTACTCCCGGCATGGCCACGCCCTACAGCGCGTTCTTCATCTTCTCATGCGGCATTTTCCTGAGCAACTTCCTGTTCAACACCCTGGCCATGCGCCGGCCGTTTGCGGGCGAACCGGTTTCCTATTCCGAATATTTCCAAGGACGGCCCGCCACTCATCTGGTGGGCATCCTGGGAGGCTGCATCTGGGGGTTAGGGACAGCGTTGAGCTACCTGGCCGCCGGCAAGGCTGGCGCGGCCATCTCGTATGCATTGGGACAAGGCGCACCCATGATAGCCGCGTTATGGGGCGTATGCGTGTGGAAGGAGTTCAAAGGATGCCCGGCAAGCACGATGCGCCTGCTCGTCCTGATGTTCGTCCTGTTTGTGGCCGGGCTTTCGTTAATCACTATCGCAGGAGCATGAATATGAAAAAGAAACACATCCTGTCATTATGCGTCTTGGCTGCCCTGGGCAACACGGCAGGCGCACGGATTCATGAATTGAAGTCGCCCGACGGGCGCAATGTCGTCCAGGTGGAAGCCGATGGAGACGTACACTACTCGCTGGCACGCGACGGGCAACCGATATTGACCCGTTGCCGGCTGACCCTCACGGTCGATGGCGACACTTGGGGAGCCGGGGCGAAATGCAGGTCGGCCAGGCGCAACACGGTCGGGCAGAAGGTCGATTTCCCGGTGGCGCGACGTGCCCGGACGATGACGGACGAGCACAACAAACTGGTGTTGGCCTACGGGAAATACACCATCGAGTTCCGAGCCTACAACGACGGCGTGGCCTACCGCTTTGTGAGCCAATCGCCCGATGCCAACGAAGTCCAAGCGGAACGCGCAGACTTCAACCTGGTGGGCAACCCCATGACCTACACGCAGCTGACCGACCGCCTGCAACAGTGGTTCGAATACAACTACACAGAACGGATGGCCGCCGACCTACCCGCCGACAGCCTCGTCATCCCGCCCATGCTGGCCCTGTGCGGCTCCTACAAAGTGCTCTTGGCCGAAGCCGATGTCTACCACTACCCGGGGTTGTACCTCCGCCCTGCCAGCGAAGGGCTGAAAGGCGAATGGGCATATTACCCCGCCACGGAAAAAGCCATGGAGAACGGCAACAAGCTTTATGCCGACCGGCGCGAGGACTACCTGACCGACCACGCCGGACGCCGCACCTTTCCCTGGCGTGTGACTGCCGTGTTCGACAACGAGGCCGACCTGCTGGGCAGCGAGCTGATTTACCTGCTTGCTTCCGGGCCGGAGCCGGAGGCCGATTTCACCTGGGTGCGACCGGGAAAAGTGCTGTGGGACTGGTGGAACTGTTGGAACGTGTACGGAGTGGACTTCAAGGCCGGCATCAATACCGATACATACCTGTATCTGATAGACTATGCCGCCGAGCACGGCCTGGAATACGTGCTGCTGGACGAGGGATGGTCTGCCCCGTTCGACTTGCTCACCCTCGCCCCCGGTGTGGACATGGAGGCTGTGTGCCGACACGCCGAACGGCAAGGAGTGGGCGTGCTGCTATGGACAAAATGGGTGAACCTGAACCGCCAAATGACCGAAGCGTAGGACCTGATGGCACGCTGGGGCGTGAAGGGAATCAAAGTGGACTTCATGGATCGCAACGATGCCAAGATGGTCGACTTCTACGAACGCACGGCGCGGGAGTGCGCCAAACGGCACATGCTGGTCAACTTTCACGGCTCCTACCCGCCCGACGGCATGCGTCGCCGCTACCCGAACATCATGACCCGCGAAGGGGTCTACGGGCTGGAAAACAACAAGTGGAGCACGCGCGTCACCCCGCGCCACGATGTGCTTCTGGCCTACATCCGTCAGTTCCCCGGCCCGATGGACTACACGCCCGGTTCCATGCTTAACGCACACCCCGACCGCTTCCGCGTAATACACGACGAGCCGATGAGCCAAGGCACACGAAGCCATCAGGTGGCCATGTATATCATATACGAGAGCCCCTTGCAAACCCTGGCCGATAGCCCGGTGCTGTACGACCAAAACGCCGCGAGCCGCGACTTCATCAAGCAAATCCCCACCGTGTGGGACGAAACCATTCCCCTCGATGGACGACTGGGCGAGTACGTGGCCGTCGCCCGACGAAGCGGCGACACGTGGTACATTGGGGTCATGAACGGCACCGGCCAACCTCTCCACCTGGATTTGAACCTGGACTTCGCCGGCCGCGCCCCCAAGACCATCCGCTACCACGCCGACGGCCCGAACGCCGACCGGCAAGCCAAGGACGCGGTCATCGCTACTACCGTGTCGGCCAACAACACGCTCAGCATAGACCTGGCTCGTGGGGGCGGCTATGCGGCTATCATCACGACAACCAAATAACCCGTAACCAACATGAAAAGACGAAATGCCATCATTTGGCTGCTGTGCTTGCTGCCTGTAGCTGTGCAAGCCGGCGTGCGCACCGAATACGACCTGAAGCAAGGCTGGAAATTCTGCCGCGACGACAGCACCGCCTTCAGCACCCCGGCCTACGATGACACCCGCTGGCAAACCGTGACCGTACCGCACGACTGGGCCATCTACGGCCCGTTCAGCCCGTACAACGACCGACAGCATGTGGCCATTGCGCAAGACGGGCAGACACAGGCACTGGAACACGCCGGACGCACCGGCGGACTCCCCTTCGTCGGCGTAGGCTGGTATCGCCTCACCTTCGAAGCACCCGCCTTCCGCCCATCGGACAAGGCAACGCTCATATTCGATGGTGCCATGAGCCACGCCCGGGTATACGTGAACGGGCACGAAGCCGGTTACTGGCCCTACGGCTACAACGCCTTCCACCTGGATGTCACCCCCTACCTGAAAGCCGGTGAGACCAACGTGCTGGCTGTGCGCCTGGAAAACCTGCCGGAGTCCTCGCGCTGGTATCCCGGGGCGGGGCTGTACCGCCACGTCCACTTGCGCGTCAACCGGGCGGTGCACGTGCCGGTGTGGGGCGTGCAGCTCACCACGCCCGTAGTCAAACGGGAATATGCGAAAGTCCGCGTGCGGACCACGTTGGACACGGGCGGTGCCCGGCCGTCCGACTGCCGCATCGTCACCCGGCTGAAGGACAGCCAAGGCCACACTGTGGCCGAAAGAACCGACACGCTGGCATTTGACGATGAAAATACGTTCGACCAGACGCTGGTGGTCGCCTCGCCCCGCCTGTGGTCGCCCGAAACACCAACGCTCTACACGGCGGAGTCGGCCATCTACCACGGTGCGGAGCTGACGGACGAATGCACCACCGTGTTCGGCATCCGCTCGCTGGCGTTCGTGCCCGACCAAGGTTTCTTCCTCAACGGCAAGAAGACCCGCTTCAAAGGCGTATGCCTGCACCACGACCTCGGCCCGCTGGGTGCGGCGGTCAACGATGCGGCCATCCGCCGACAGATACGCATCCTCCGGGACATGGGCTGCAACGCCATCCGCACCTCCCACAACATGCCCGCCCCGGAACTGGTGCAAGCCTGCGACGAGATGGGCATGATGCTCATGGCCGAGTCTTTCGATGAGTGGAAACTGGCCAAATGCGCCAACGGCTACAACCGTCTGTTCGACCAATGGGCTGAAAGAGACCTGGTCAACCTTCTCCGGCAATTCCGCAACCACCCCAGCATCGTCATGTGGTGCATCGGCAACGAGGTAACCGAGCAACGGGCCGATGGCGGCCTCGGCGCGAAGATAACCCGCGCCCTGCGCGACATATGCCACCGCGAAGACCCTACCCGCCCCGTCACAGCGGGGCTGGACGCGCCCGACGAGGCACTGGTCAACAACATGGCGGCCACGCTGGACATACCCGGCTTTAACTACCGCCCCCACAAATACCCGGAAGCTTACGCCCGCCTGCCCCAACAGCTCATACTGGGCAGCGAGACCGCCTCCACCGTCAGCTCGCGCGGCGTGTACAAATTTCCCGTGGCACGGCGGCAGATGCAGCGATACGCCGACCATCAGGCCTCTTCCTACGATGTGGAATGCTGCTCCTGGTCGAACCTGCCGGAAGATGACTTCATCCAGCACGATGACCTGCCCTGGTGCATCGGTGAATTCGTCTGGACGGGCTTCGACTACCTGGGCGAACCCACCCCCTACTACACCGACTGGCCCAGCCACTCCTCGCTGTTCGGCATCGTGGACCTCGCAGGCTTGCCCAAGGATCGCTACTACCTCTACCGCAGCCACTGGAACGAACACGACGAAACCCTGCACATCCTCCCCCACTGGAATTGGCCCGGGCGCGAAGGGCAGACGACCCCCGTATTCGTCTACACCAGCTATCCTTCGGCCGAGTTGTTCATCAACGGGAAAAGCCAGGGGCGGATAGCCAAGGACACCACCGTGACGGTATACAACAGCGGCGACTCTGCCTCCATCGCCCGCCTCGCCCGCCAACGCCGCTACCGCCTGATGTGGATGGACACGCGCTACGAACCCGGCAAGCTCACCGTGGTGGCATACGATTGCCACGGCAAGCCCGCCGCCCGCAAGGAACTGCACACCGCCGGGCCGCCCCACCACATCGAGCTGACCGCCGACCGCGACACCATCCGGGCCGACGGGCAGGATCTGGCGTTCATCACCGTGAAGGTGGTGGACCGCCACGGCAACCTGTGCCCCGGCGCACAACACCTGCTACGCTTCAAAGTCAAGGGCGACGGCACCTACCGTGCCGGTGCCAACGGCGACCCCACATGCCTGCTCCCCTTCCACCAGCCACGGATGAACGCCTTCAACGGTATGATGACCGCCATCGTGCAGTCCACCGAACGACCCGGCACGCTCGTCCTCGAAGCCACAGGCAAGGGGCTGCGCGGAGCCACCCTCGCCGTCACCACCCTCGCCGCCGGGCAGGGCAGGTAATCCTCCAAAGACTTCACAAAAAACAACTATCAATATGAAAAAGAAAACATTCGCATTCGCGCTGGCCGTGGCCAGCATCTGCCTGGCCTGCACCGGCACACCCGGCGGACAGGAACCCGCCCCCCCTACCCCGCCCTCCAGCGGGGAAACGGGCGGCAGCACCGCGCCGCCGAACACGGGCGCGAACAGGGCGTCTTGCGCGCCGCGCGCATCCTGCCCGCAGGCTGCGGCCTGCGCTTTGT
>CALUML010000026.1 GCA_944321745.1 uncultured Bacteroidales bacterium | reverse complement strand
AAAGACGCGAAGACGCAAAGGTTGTTTTAGGCCAACCATATCTTTGCGTCTTCGCGTCTTTGCGTACAATTTATATATGTATATGCTACATCTACACCGCCTCCTGACAGCCGGAGTCTCCGCGCTGCTCACCCTGCTACCCCTTTCCGCCCAGGAAATCATCCCCGCCGGGAAAGGCAGCTATGCTTCGTACCCGCCGGCATCGGTGGCCTGCGAGGATGGCTACTTTGCCCATCCCTACCAATGGTTCGAGCAGGCTTGGGACGAGCTGAACCTGCACGACCGTGTGCGCAACCGCCCCCTGCCCACCAACGACTGGTGGACGGAGTTCATCTTCCGGGGCACGGGACGCATACAACCCGAATACCACCAGCCTCCCGTTACGGTAACGACAGACGGCGACCGCTTCGGCTGCGAGGCGTGGGCTTATCCGCACATGGTTACCGCCTCGGCTCATGGCTTCAACGTATTCTTCCCGAAAGGCTTCGAAGGAGGGGGCATGGTGAAAGGCACCCCGTTGAAGATACACGCCACGGTCGAGTTGCAGCGCGAGGATGCCAACGTGCTGTTTGAAGACTTTGAGTCGCCCTCGTGGCCTGCCGGTTGGACGGTGAGCGTCAACAGCAAGGACATCGCGGGACCCATGGCCACGGACGAAATCACCCAGTCGCCCGCCCCGACCGGCTACACCGGCGACCGCTTCCTGAACACCTACCTGGGCGACGATGCCCGGTTCGCCATCACCTCGCCCGCCTTTACCATCGAACGCAACTACATCCGCCTCCTGGTGGGTGGGGGCAATGACCCGCAGGCCACTTACGTGGGCTTGTATGTCGATGGCGAGCGGGTGTGCCATGCCACCGGCGACAACAGCGGTACCCTGACGCGCCACACCTGGGACGTGCAAGCCTACAAAGGCCGGCAGGCCGAAATACGGGTGATGGACGACAGCGGTGCGGGCTGGGGCTTCATCCTGTGCGATGAAATTGTGTTCACCGACCGCGAGACAGGCGGATCGGGCTACACGCCCGAACTGGAAGCGGAAGCCGCCAAAGTATATGATTGGAGCGACTTGGGCTTTACCTTGCGCAGCGGGCAGGACGGCCGACACATGGACGCGACCATCGTGCACGGGGTACCGTTTGTCTATGTGGAACTGTCGGGGCTTTACCCCCTGCTCTCCGCTGAAAGTCCGATGACGGTGTACGATGGCGACGGGAACGTAATAACCGACTTCCCGGCCTCCCTCAACGCCTGCGTCATCGAGCTGGACGAACGCGCCTACGGCATTCACCTGCCTGCCGGAAGCCGATTGCACCGTTCACGAGGAGGCGACTTCCAGGTGGAGACAAGCGGCGACACGCGCTATGTGGTCGTGTCGGTCCTGCCCGACCGTTCTTGGTTGGATACGTACGATGCGTATGCCCGCAACAAGCCGGGACAAACCCGCTTTACATACGAGTACCGGGTGGAGCAAGGCCGCATCGTTACCGCATTCGACATGCAGGCACGCAACCTCGACACGGGCGCGGAACAGCAGCCGGTGCTCATGGCATTCCTGCCGCACCACTACCGCACCACGCAGGCCGGTTTTGACTTCCTCCCGGGGGCAGAATATCCGCTGTTCCTCGGACGCATGCAGACGGCAGCGGGTGACAAGTTTACGTTGAGTTATGACTTTGGCGGCATGCCTCCCTACCTGCCCGAACCCTTGGATCTGCCTGCCGGGCGACAGGAGCTGCTGGACGACCTGTTGGATTATGCCTCTCAACATTATACGGTGAATGGCAATACCTACGCCAAGGGACTGGGCGAGAACAGCACCCTCATGCTCATGGCCAAAGCATTGGGGCATTCGGGCTTCGAGCGCATCCGCGACAACCTGAAAGCCGAGTTGACCGATTGGTTCACTCTCGATGCCTCGGAACTGCAAGCCAAGGAGCACTTCTTCGCGCAATATCCGCACTACGGGGCCATGATTGGCTTCGCGCCGGGCTATGGCTCGCAGGGCTTTAACGATTTGCACTTCCACAACGGTTATTTCACCGTGGGGGCGGCACGCCTCATGCTGGTGGACCCGGCTTTTAAGCGCGACTTTGCCGACATGGCCAGGCTCGTTACCCAAAACTTCGCCAATTGGGAACGTTACGAAGGCGGGGGCGACACCTTCATGCCTTTCTTCCGCACGTTCGACCCCTACCTCGGCCATTCGTTCGCAGGCGGCATAGGCGACGGGGGCGGCAACAACCAGGAGTCCACCTCCGAGGCCATCAATGCATGGTTCGGTGTGTACCTGCTGGGCGTGGCACTGAATGACAAGGACATTATCGATGCCGGTGCCACGGGCTACCTGCTCGAAACGACGGCGGCAGGCGAATATTGGCTCGACTTGTATGGCGACAACTTTCCCGACACCTACGCACACGACTATGTGGGCATCTTGCGCACGGACAACTTGGCGTGGGCAACCTACTTCTCCGGCGACCCGGCATGGATGTTGGGTATACAGGCTTGCCCGGTGGACTTCTTCTATACGGACTTTGCCCTGCGCCCCGACCGGATGAAGCAAGTCGTCGAAGCCATGCTGCACGACCGCACCACGGGCGACACCCCGGCCTGGCCCAACGCCGACCCCTATGACAACATACAAGGCATGGGGCCTTACTTGGGCGGCTACCACCTCAACATCATGAACTGCCTCGACCCGCAACAGGCCGCACAATGGATAGACGACCTTTGCCGACAGGAAGACACGGCGGGCGAGGAGTGGCAGCACCACACCAACACGGCGGCCAACTACTACCTGAGCAACGCCATGTGTACCTACGGAACGCCCGCATCGGGCTACCACACCAGTATCCCGTCAGGGGCGGTTTACCGAAACGCCGGGGGTGAAATCACCTACCTGTTATATAATGCCACGGACGAAGCTGTCGATGTGGACATATACCAAGACGGGGAGGTGATTGAAACCGTCCGGGTGGAAGCGGGGCAATACTATAACTCGCGGCAGACCGAAAAGCAACAGCCCACGGTGCGCTTGGCCAACTACGGGGAAGGCGACCAACTGGCCTTGAACAAGACGGTGCGCCTCACCGCCGAAGTCTCCGACAAGGACGGGCAGGTGCTGTGGGTGGAGTTTTATGCCGACGACCTGCCCATCGACACCGTCTATGCCGCCCCATTTGAAACCGACTACCGCCCCACCACACCGGGCGACAAGCGCATCACGCTCGTGGCCGTGGACAACGACGGCATCGAAAGCGAGCCTCACACGGTGCAATTGGAGGTGTTGCGCACTGAGCAACGTCCCTACAACGGGACACCCTGGCAAGTGCCGGGGCAGGACATCCCCGCCGTGCGCTTCGACCTGGGCGGCGAAGGCATCTCCTGGCACGACAACGAGCCGGAGATGCTGGGCGGCGACAGCTTCCGTAACGGCACGGGCGTGGAAACTGAAAACACTGCCGACGGCACCGGCAACACCAGTTGGACGAATGCCGGTGAGTGGCTGGAATATACGATCGAAGTGCAGGCCGATGGTGTATATGCCTTGATGGCAGCTTACTCATCGGCAAACGGCGGTGCGTTTCGCTTCTTTATCGATGGCGAGGATGTGAGCGGATCGTTGCCCGTAGAGGCAACCGGCTCGTGGGGGGAATTTGTGGAAACGGAGCTGTTCCGCCTTCCGCTGAAAGAAGGCACGCACATCATGCGGGCTCTGGTAGACCTGGCGGGCATGAACGTGCGCAATTACCGGTTTGACGGGGTCGAAGGGCAGGCGATGCCTATTGAGGTGTCCGCAGGCCACGACCGCTTGGTGCGCTTGCCGGAAACCGCAATCACCTTGACTGCTACCGCTATCCCGTATGGCGGCGCACGGGTGGTGTCCTATACATGGTCGCAGGTGGATGCGAACATCCCCGCTACTTTGCACCATGCAGACCAGGCCACCGTGCAGGTATCGGATTTGCAGGCCGGTACGTACACTTTCGAAGTGTGCGTGCACGACTCCGAGGGGGGAATGGCCACCGACCAGGTGGTCGTGGTCGTCATCCCGGGCAACTTTGCCCCGGTTGTCAGGCTGGATGCCGGTAGCGTGACCCTCACAGCCGGTCAGCTGCATACTTCCTTGATGTTGGATGCCCGTGCGTCCTATGACCCGGATGGCACCATTGCCACCTACCAATGGGAGCAGGTGGATGCCAATAACCGCTTGCAACTGGCCAATGCCGACCAAGGCCAGGTGGCCGTTTCCGGCTTCGAGGGTGGCAAATTCTACCTGTTGCGGCTCACCGTGACGGACAATGAAGGCGCGATGGCTTCCGGTCTGGTGCGTATTTACACGGAAACACTATCGGATGTGGCAGAGCCTGTGTCCGACAGGCTGTCTGTTTACCCCAATCCTTTTGCCGAGCGTCTTTGTGTGGACTTGCCTCGGGAGTGGAGGGGCTGTGTGGTGAAGCTTTACTCTGCTACCGGCATGCTCATGATGCGGCAGCCTGTGGCTGGCAACTCATCGCTTGTGTTGGACACGTCCCGCTTGCCTCGTGGCTATTACGTACTTGTTTGCGAAGCTGCCAATGGGCAACGCCATTCGCAAGTCGTTTTGAAATAAAGGATTTTTGCCAGCTCAGCCAATATCTATTGATGAAATCGGAAGCGATTTTCAACTTACTATAGAAAGTGACGCAACTTTCTATAGTAAGTTGAGCAACCTTCTATAGTAAGTTGGGCAACCTTCTATAGTAAGTTTTGTCAGATACTCGTGCGACAAGGTGGCAGGTGTAGATACATCATCCTGTAGCATCTCTACAGGTATTCGTGTTAATCTGCGGGAACAGATGAAAAACAATTTGCGCAATCTGGGCAACCAAGTACCCCCTGTTTCCCCTGCTTTTGTCAAGAGTGAAAAGCCATCTAAATTATGTTGTGTAACATATAATATAAAATATAATTGATTACCAAATGTTTGCTTTTGGTGATGTTGAGGTAAAGTGAAATTAAAATAAGCTGTTTGTGAGTTTTTGTGTGGAAAATTTTTGTTTGTCATTTGGATAAGGTGAATATATTTGCAACGTTTAAAACAGGCAAAAAAGCCGGAAGAATTTTACAAATAAATAAACGTACATGAAAAAAGGATTTTTAGTAAGCTGCTTTTTCTTCCTCGCGCAGGCACTGCTGTGGTCGCAATCGGGCGACTGGACGGTGTCCGGTGTGGTCATCGGCGAGGAAGACGGTTGGCCGGTCATCGGGGCCAACGTAATGGTGAAAGGAACGTCCACGGGGACGGTGACCGACTTGGACGGCAATTTTTCATTGACTGTGCCGGCGGGCGCGACCATTGCCATATCTTATATGGGATATGAGACGTATGAACAGAAGCTGACAGCCGACAACCAGACGCTCAACGTATCGCTCAAGAGTGATGCGCTCATGCTCGACGAGGTGGTGGCCATTGGTTATGGGGTCATGAAAAAAAGCGACCTCACGGGCGCGGTTACATCGGTCAAGGCCGACCAACTGCAAAAGACCCCGGCTGCTGGGCTTGACCAAGCCCTGCAAGGCCGCGCCGCCGGGGTGACGGTGAACTCCAACAGCGGCCAGCCGGGCGCGGCGGCTGAAGTGCGCATCCGTGGTATTGGTACGGTGAACAACAGTGCGCCGCTCTACGTGGTGGATGGGGTAATGGTGAGTGATATTACATTCCTCAGTCCGAGCGATATTGAGTCTACGGAAATTCTGAAAGATGCCTCGGCCACGGCTATTTACGGGTCGCGCGGAGCAAATGGTGTCATTCTGGTGACAACAAAACAAGGGAAAGAAGGCCGATCGAACATTAATTTCAATGCCTATTGGGGCATACAGAACCGTTGGCGCAAACTCGACCTAATGAAGTCGCAGGAGTTGGCTGAAACCATCGTGAGCATGGCCGGTGTGCGTAGCGAGCAGCAATTTTATGCACAGAACGGTTTTTCCGAATGGCTGAAAGCTTATCGGCTTGGCACCTCGCCTTATTATCCCACCAATTTGGACTATAGCCAAATCGAGACCGATTGGCAGGATGAAGTGTTCAACCCGAATGCTTTGATGCACAATTATAACCTTTCCATAAGCGGGGGCAGCGAGCGGGGCAGTTATGCGTTTAGTGCCAGTTACTATAATCAAGACGGTACAATTATCGGTTCGGATTATGAACGCCTCACGTTGCGCATGAATTCCAATTTCAAGGTGCGCGACTGGTTGCGCATTGGTGAAAACTTGTCGTTTGCCCATTCCACAGGACGTAATGCCATGAATAACAGCAGCAGTCCGGGAGCTTCCATTCTTTCGGCGGCATTGGCCATGGCACCGTGGGATCCGACGCACTATCCGGAAGGGTCGGTGAACAACGAGGGCAAGGACTTGAGCGGGCAGATTGCCGCTTCGTCTAACTTCAAAAATGTGGTGAACCCGTTCTCCATGGTGCAGAACTCATATCCGGAAGACATTGTAGAGCGTTGGGTGGGCGATGTGTATGTGGAACTGACCCCTGTGAAAGGCTTGACCATCCGCTCGGATTTGAGCATGGACTTGTCCAACAACCGCAGCAAGTTGTTCAAGAGTGCTTACGAATACTCCAATTATGACAAAGCGGAAAAGAACTACTTGTCATCGAGCATGAGCCGTTATTGCACCCTGATGGTAGAAAACACGGCAACTTATGCCCGAGATTTGGGTAACCACAGCTTTTCTGCCATGGTGGGGCAAACCACTGAACAATATACCTACGACAACATCGGAGGGGCGGGTGCGAGCATTCTCAATCCTACGGAAAACAATTGGTATTTGAACCAGACAACGGAAGACCGCACCGAAAGTAGCGATGATGCGGAGCGTACTCGGAGACTTTCGTTCCTCGGTCGTCTACACTATTCGTATGCCAGCCGCTATATGGTGACCGTAAACTTTCGTGCTGATGCTTCGAGCATGTTCCCAGAAAACTTATGGGGGTATTTCCCTTCCATGGCCTTGGCTTGGCGCATGAGTGAGGAGTCGTGGTTCGACGGAGTGGATTGGCTTGACAACTTGAAATTGCGCGCAGGTTGGGGGCAGATAGGGAACGATAAGATTTCATCGGATAGTTTCCTGCTTACCATGTTCAATTCGGGACCCACGTTTGTCGACTACGTGTTGGGACGGGAACAGGCCTTGGTGGATGGTGCCACGGTGCTGACTTGGGTCAATGCAGGTGGCAAGTGGGAAACCACCGAACAATGGAACGTGGGCTTGGACTTTGGTTTCTGGGGCGGTTTGCTTTCCGGTAGTCTCGATGTGTACCAGCGCGACACGAAGGAGATGCTGCTCGGCGTAAAAGCACCTGCGCATGTGGGCAACCGCTATGATGCGGTAGCCAATGTGGGGACGGTACGTAACCAGGGGCTTGAATTGGCATTAGACCATCAGAACCGTATAGGGAAAGTGACCTACAGCATTGGCGGAAATCTTTCTTTTGTTAAGAACGAGTTGACGGCACTTAACGGCGGTAATCCTGTATATGGTGACGTGACCATTTGCAACGAAGGGCTTCCGCTCTATACCATTTGGGGCTATGAGTATTATGGCATTTACCAGAGCGATACTGAAGCCTGGCAGCACATGCACGCCTACGATTACAACGAATTGCCTTACCATGCAGGTGATGCCCGCTTTGTGGACCAAAACGGTGATGGTAAAATAGACGATGAAGACAAGGTGGACCTAGGTAACCCATTCCCGTGGCTGACTTATGGGCTGAACCTTGGGGCGGAGTTCTATGGCTTCGATGTGAATGTGTTCTTCCAAGGAGTATATGGCAATAAGATATACAACAATGTACGTGTCCGCACCGAAGGCAAAGGCACCGAAGCGACTTTGGGCACGCAGATGCGTGATGTGTGGTCAGTAGATAATCCGGATGGAAGCATCCCCAATCCTTATGGCAACTCTATCAACTATGCCACATCGAGCCGTTTTGTGGAAAGCGGTGCTTACCTCCGCTTGAAGAACCTGCAGGTGGGTTACACCATCCCCCAAGAGATTACCAAAAAGGCAGGCATAGACCGTTGCCGTTTCTACGTGACAGGAAGCAACTTGCTCACGTTCACCAAATACACAGGCTACGACCCCGAAGTGGGTGGTGGCGTGGATTACGGCAATTACCCGCAGAGCCGCACCTGGATGTTCGGCATCAATCTTGATTTCTAATTCTTGAATGATAACTACGACGATAAAAACAAATGGAATATGAAAAGCTATAAATCAATATTGCTTGGGATGTTGGTCGCCACGTTGGTTGGCTGCACGGGGTGGCTCACCGAACCCTCGCCGGGAGTAACGAAACTGGAAGATTTCTTTTCGGTGGGAGAAACGGCTTTGCAAAGCGTCAATGCAGCCTATGCTCCTTTGATGTGGGAATACAACACGACCTATTTCAATGAATGGTTCATTGGCGACGTGATGAGTGACGATGCCCTCAAGGGCGGGCAGAACATAGGCGACATGGCCGATGTGTATGACATGGAAAATTGGAAAACGAACACGAACAACACCCTCTTGCTCGATTATTATCGCGCCCAATATCAAGGTGTCGGACGGTGTAACCTCGTGTTATCATCCGTGCCTGATATGGAAGTGGACTCCGTGCTGCTTCAGCAGTCATCGGTTGCTCCGACTACGACGTTGCAGGAACGTATTCTTGGCGAAGCCTATTTCCTGCGTGCCTACTATTATTTCCGTTTGGTACGGGTGTTTGGCGGAGTGCCCAAAGTGGACTTCATCATAGATTCCTCTGAAAAGTGGCAACAACCCCGTGCCTCGGTGGCTGATATTTACCAACTGATTGTGTCCGACTTGGAGGAAGCGCAGAAACGTCTTTGGAAAAAAAGCGAATATGCCGATGAGGACTTGGGGCGTGCCACTAAGGGTGCAGCACAGGCCATGTTGCTCAAAGTAAATCTCTACATGGCGAGTGACGGGTTGCGTACAGAGATTGGAGGTAATGCTGCCGATTACTATCGGGCGGCAAAAGCGTGGGGCGACTCCATCATCAGTTCGCAGGAGTACGACCTGTGTCCCGACTATGCCGACAACTTCACCCTCGATGGGGAAAACGGCATCGAGTCGGTATTCGAAATCCAATACATGACCGACCAAACCAGTGACTATGGCGAAGGTTATGGCTTCACCCGTGGTACGTTCACCAACATCATGACCCGTTCGCGCTCCTCGCAATTGGGTGGTGGCTGGGGCTTCAACCACCCCACGCAAAACCTGTATGATGAATACGAGGCAAACGACACCCGCCGCGATGTGGCCATTTTCAACCCCACGGACGAACAGATGGACACGCCTGAAGAAGAAATCTATCTCGGCAGCCGCTACCTCAATCGCAAAACTATGTGGATAAACAAGGACGGTAGCCTGCCCAACATCGACCATGCCACCCGTGGCCCGCTCAACAACAAGCAAATCCGCTATGCCGATGTGTTGCTGATGTATGCCGAAGCGTGCTTGGGTTTGGGAGACGAAGGCACGGCCACCACCTACCTCAATCAGGTGCGCCAACGTCCCAGCGTCAACCTGTCCACTTACCCCGGCTACTCCATCAGTATCAATGGCACAACCATCGCTTCGCCCACCTTGGAACAGGCCATTCGCCACGAACGCCGCATGGAGCTGGCCATGGAGGGACACCGCTGGTTCGACATCTGCCGCTGGGGCATAGCCAAGGAAACGATGGATGCCTACAAAGCCACCGAGAGCGAGGAGGCTCAAAGCCACATGGCCGAGTTCATTAAGGGCAAGCACGAGTTGCTTCCTATCCCCAGCCAGGAACGCGAGTTGAACGACATGCCGCAAAATCCGGGATATTGATAATGGGGAAACGCAAATAGAAAATTCAATAAACAACACTTAATAATTATCTAAACAATTATCAAAATTATGAAAACGTACAAGTTTTTTGCGTGTGCACTGGCGGTAGCCGCCGTGTTCACAGGATGTAACAAAGGAGACGAACCGGACAATCCGGAAGGTGTACAACCCACTGCCATCACGCTGAGTCAAGCCGAACTCACCGTGGAAGAAGGACAAACAGCCAACTTGGCCGTGGCTTTCACGCCGAGCGATGCCACCGGCACGCTCACCTGGGCATCCAGCGATGATGCTGTTGCCACCGTGACCCAGGAAGGCATTGTAACGGGCGTGGCCGAAGGTACGGCTACCATTGTGGTAACGTGCGGCTCGCTCACCGACCAATGCGAAGTGACCGTTACTCCGGCTTCCACCATCGACACCGAAGCCCTCCTCAACGGGAGCGACTACTATGTGTTCTCGATGGACGAAACCACGTTCGGCAAATTGGGCAGCAAGGTGACGAAAGACTTCCGCACGAATGGATCGTACAATGATGACGGTACCATTCCCGACGGGGTTACATCCATTCTTGAAATTTGGGGAAATACATTTGAAGCCGTAACGACGGTGCCCGACGGGCCGAACTCGTTTGGACTGGTTGAAGGCTGGATTGGGCTGGCCGCTGCCGCCGGTGGAGACTGGAGCGGAAATGGTTGTGGTGGTATCCGCCAAATCCGTGACGTGGACTTCACAAAGTTAACAGATGACCATGTGCTGGTTATCACCTACAAGTGCCCGTCGAGCAATGGCAATGGCAATACGGTGAAATTCACGCTTTATAGTACGGTAGGTGGCGGTGCAGAATGGGCTTATTCCTGCGATGCCAACACCAACGGTGAATGGACGAAAGTGGAAATCCCCGTATCGCAAATCAAGGCAAACGGCGTGGATTGGTCACAGCCTTTCGTTTACGGACAAACCACGAAACCTGATGGAAGTGAACATGCCATGTACACGCTCGGCCTGTTGATTGAAGGCCCGAACGTAGTAGGAGCACAGCTGCACGTAGATGCCGCGTTCATTTACAAACCGGCAGAATAACAATAGGTATAAAAAAGAGAAAGAACGCAAATCGGCGTAAAGGGGCTTGGCCGCCCCTTTACGTCCCAAGTTTCAACATAAAAATGCTGACATGAAATCTGTTTGGAATATCCTTTTTTCGGCAGTCATGGTACTGCCACTGCTTTTACCGGGTTGCAACGAACCGACCGAGGAGCCGGTTAGCTATACCATTACCTTGAGCGACAATCAGCTTAACTTGCGCCCCGAGCGTTCCTATACACTGACGGCTACGGTCGTGCCGGTGTCGATGGAAGCCGTGGTGTGGACTTCAAGCAACCCTGATGTAGTGTCGGTCGTGGCGGGCATACTTACCACCAAGACCGAAGGCGATGCCACCATCACGGCTACTGTGGGCGAGGCTTCTGCGGTATGCCAGGTGCATGTGGCCGTGCCGCAATACCAGTTGGTTTGGGAGGATAACTTCGACGGCACAGCCCTTGATACAAACTCTTGGAGCAACTTGGTGCAGGGTGGTGGCGGCAACGGCGAAGTGATGCTCTACACGGATGGCGAAAACTTGACCGTGGCCGATGGTCTGCTTACCATTACCGCCCGTAAGGAACGCAAGCAGTCCCCCGTGTCCGGCAACTACTTCAACTATACCTCGGCCAGCATCAACACGAAGGACAAGGTGCGTTTCACCTACGGCAAGGTGGAGGCCCGCATCAGCCTGCCTTCGGGCGTGGGCACGTGGCCTGCCTTCTGGATGATGCCCAATGATAATGTGTATGGCACTTGGCCTCGCAGCGGTGAAATAGACATCATGGAACATACGGGGTCCGATGTGAGGATGATCTCGCACGCCTACCACACCAAGAACCGCAACGGCATGACGGGCGGCAACTGGAGTATGAAGACATACATGGACAACGTGGAGGATGCGTTCCACACCTATACGCTCGAATGGGAGGAAGATTACCTGGATGGCAAACCCGCCTTGCTGTTCTATGTGGACGGGGAGCGCACTGGCATCCGCGTGGCCGACGACGGGGCGACGTGGGAGGACTGGCCTTTCGACCAGGACTTTTATATCATCCTCAACTTGGCTATCGGGGGCACATGGGGAGGAACGCCCGATGATGACCGTCTCAGCGACCCCAACAACCCGGTACAGATGCAAGTGGACTGGGTACGCCTTTACCAGCGACAATATTGATGAACGGGAACAAGTATGATTTAATTAGATGAATGATTGAATATATGTTTGGAAACTTACGACATAAGATATGTACTGCTTTACATCCTCTCCCTTTGGAAGAGCTTGGGAAGGTTTCACATCGCTCCAACGGGAGGGGCTTGGAACAATCGGCAGGAGTATTCTTGTTCATTCTGTTTGTTCTCGCTTCTTGCACCCCCGATACGCCAGACGACTACACGTTTTCTGACTCTCCGCGCGAACAGAGGCAAAGCGAGAAGCGGGGTGTGAGTTACGCTTTCACGCTGGCCGAGGTGGATGCATCGCTGTTGGGCAAGGACGTATCGTGGTTCTACAACTGGGGACCGGACATTTCAACCGAGGTACAGGCAGCCACCGAGGCACAAGGTATGGATTTTTACCCCATGGCATGGAATGGCAACTTCGATGCCGGGCGCATCCGCACCTACAAGGCCACCCACCCGCAGTGCGAGTACCTGCTGGCCTTCAACGAACCGAACTTGACCGACCAGTGCAACTATACGCCGCAACAGGCGGCTGCGCAATGGCTTCGCCTGAAGGAACTGGCTGATGAATTGGGGATGAAGCTCGTATCGCCTGCCATGAACTATGGGACATTGGACGGTTACGGCGACCCCGTGGTGTGGCTTGACGAATTCTTTGAACTGGTTTCCCCAGACGATGTAGCTGCCATCGCCGTGCATTGCTACATGCCTTCGGCGGCTGCGTTGAAAGAGTACATTGGTCGGTTTATCAAGTATGACAAGCCGATTTGGCTCACCGAGTTCTGCGCGTGGGAAACGAATATTTCCTCCCCGGCGGCACAAATAGCTTTCATGAGCGAAGCGGTGGCCTATCTTGAAGCCGACCCCGCCGTGGAACGTTATGCGTGGTTCATCCCGCGCAGCTACGGCCCGGTGGATAGTTATCCATACATGCAGTTGCTCACCAAAGAGCCTCCCTATGCCTTGAGCGACCAAGGGCGGGTATATACCGGCATGAGCACGCAGGACCATGCGGTGTACGCCTTGGCCGGTCAACGAATCGAGGCCGAGCATTACACGGCCTGTAACGTGGCGGACTGCATCGGCACGGACGCTTTTTCCACTCCGCCGCATGTGCGTTCATCGACCGATGAAGGCGATCACACGCTCGAATTGCACGATTTTACCCAAGGCAAGTGGGTGGAATACCAGGTTGAGTTATCCCAAAGAGGTGAGCGGGCGTTCTCCCTGCGGGTGCAGGCCTTATCCGATGCCTCCATCTCGCTGAAAGTGGATGGTAACAACGCGGCGTTCATTAACCTTGACCGAACCAGCGACTGGGTCACGGCGGAGCAAACCCTGCAAATGGATGCAGGGCAACATGTCATACGCCTCGAGGCCACTTCGGGCAACGTATGCCTGAACTGGCTGAAGTTCGAATGAACAATGAACAATGAATAACGCGGCACGTCCAAGGCCAACGGCCTTGTGGCTCTCAGCGTAGGGCAACGCCCTACGAACAGAGGTAAGAAGCAAGTACCTTTCATGCCAATCCGTTCAATCCGTTCAATCCGTGTTCTGAAATCTGAAATCTGGAATTTGAAATCTGAAATATATGAATAAGACTTTACTTCTTTGGGCTTGCCTCCTGGGGGCGGCCGCCCTCCCCGCACAGGTGCTGGTGGACGACTTCGAGGCTTCGACCAATACGTGGGCGACCGAAAGTTGCTACTCGGACATCCGCGAAAATGAATACAAGACGGGGCTGAACCTGTCCGACAAGGTGCTGTATGCCCAGCGTTCGCCGGGCTGCAACAACTGGTCGGGTGCCATCTTCAGGCCCGCCACGCCCTATACGGGCTATAACTACCTGCACGTGCTGATGTACCGCAATAACACGGCGCAGCCCAACCTCAAGGTGTCCGATGAGCACCCCACGGGCGGTACGCTCGACCTCACCCCCATGACAACCATTCGTGCCAATGAATGGCAGGACGTGGTGTTCGATATCTCGGCCTTTGCCACGGCGGGCGTGGACTTCATCATGCTCATGGTGGACCGCACCGAACCGCTGGAGGCCGATGCGTGGATGCTGTGCGACCACATCGAGCTGAGCAACGACCCAGCCCCGCGCACCACGCCGGTGGGCGGTGGTGATGAGCCGCAAACACCTCCTACGCCCTCTGAAGGCGAGGAAGGTACGGGCGAGACGGATGGCTACCGCCTGGTGTGGGCGGACTACTTCAATGAGGGTACACTCGACCGCGACAACTGGAACATCGAGGTGAACGGCGATGGTGGCGGCAACGACGAGTTGCAGTACTACACCGACCGGACGGAGAACGTGTCGGTGGGCATCGAGCCTGCCACGGGGAAAGGCTGCCTCATCATTACGGCACGCCGGGAAGACTACCAGGGCAGGACTTGCACCTCGGGCCGCCTCACCACGCAGGACAAGGTGTACTTCACCCACGGTAAGGTGGAAGCCTCCATCAAGTTCCCCCACACGGCCAACGGGCTGTGGCCCGCCTTCTGGATGATGGGCAACAGCTACAGCGAGGTGGGCTGGCCGCGTTGCAGCGAGACGGACATCGTGGAGATGGGGCACGTGACCGGCATTCAGAACGGCACGCAGGACCGCTACTTCAACGGGGCTTACCATTGGGGATTCTACAACGACCAAGGGCAATACCCCAACACGGCCAACCACTACACCGCCGGGTACAGCCTGCAAGACGGCTTCCACCTCTTTACCGTATACTGGGACGAGTCGAGCATCCGCATGTACCTCGACCAGGACCGCTACCCGGATGCCCAGCCCTATTCGCAGCTCGACATTACCGACGCGAGCGGCGAATGGAGCACGGGAAACTACTTCCACCAGCCCAACTTCATCCTGCTCAACATGGCGGTGGGCGGACGTTTCCCGCAGATATTCAACATCGACCAGGTGACGGCACTGGCATCGGGGCAGGCCTCCATGTATGTGGACTTCGTGAAAGTGTACCAGCGTGGCACGGCGGACGAAACGTTTCAAGGTCCGGCCACGTCTTCCGCCGCCGACTTGTTGCATGACGCGGCGCAGGTGTCGGTTTACCCCAACCCGGCGGTGGACTATGTGCGCTTCGGCCGTACCGTGCAGCGGGTGGAAGCCTTGAACATGCAAGGCGGCGTGGTAGCCGTGGCCTCCGAGGCCGACGGGCTGGACGTGTCTGGCTGGATGCCGGGCATGTATCTGCTCCGCCTGACAGGCGACGGGCAGCGGGAATGCGTAAAATTAGTGGTAAAATAAGTGGCTACTTACCTATCAGGCTTGACACAATGAAAGGTCTTTTGTTTTTCATCGGATGCTTCTTGGGAGCGTGCGTCGCTTTCGCCACGGACGAGGGCGGTTATCGGCTGGTGTGGGAGGACAACTTCAACGGGCCGGAACTGGACGGGCAAAACTGGAACATCGAAACTTTCGGGCACGGGGCCGGGAACAACGAATTGCAGTTTTACCGGAGAGAAAACGTGTCGATAGGCCGCGAGCCCCACAGCGGGGACACCTGCCTCATCCTTACGGCACGGCGGGAGGAATACCGGGGCAAGTCGTTCACCTCCGGACGCATCACCACCCAAGACAAGTTCACGTTCCAATACGGCAAGATAGAAGCCCGCATCTGCCTGCCCGCCACGGCCAACGGGCTGTGGCCTGCCTTTTGGCTCATGGGCAACGACATCTCCACCGTGGGTTGGCCCCGTTGCGGAGAGATTGACATATTGGAAATGGGACACCAGAACGGCATCAAGCAGGGGCTTCAGGATCGCTTTTTCAACGGGGCTTGCCACTGGGCTGCCGGATGGGAGCAAGGCTTGCATGCTTACACTGCCCAGGAACATACTGCAGGTTACAGCTTGCAGGACGGCTTCCACCTCTACACCCTGGTGTGGGACGAACACAGCTTGCGCATGTATTTCGACCTCGACCGCAATCCGGAAGCCGCGCCCTATTTCGTGCTGGACATCAGCAACCGCGAGGCCGACAATGCACCCGGTTACTACTTCCACAAACCGGTGTTCGTTTTGCTGAACATGGCCGTGGGGGGCAACTTCCCCGGCATTTTGGACCCCGACGGCATCACCGCGCTCAACGGGCAAAACGGGCAGGAGGCCCGCGTGTATGTGGACTACGTGAGGGTGTACCAGAAAACAATGAACAATGAACAATGAATAATTAACAATGAACAATGGTTCAAGGCCAACGGCCTTGTGGCATTCAGCGTAGGGCATCGCCCTACGACTAATGGACAATGGACAACGCCCTATTGTGCCCAATGCCCGACGGTTGACGGATAATAATAAACAATTCTCCCTGCTTATCTGCGTCTATCTGCGCAATCTGCGGGCATTCATATAGAATCCTTTAATTGTTATTGTATGAAAACAAAAGTACTATTCTTGAGCGCAGCCCTGTGCTGCGGAGTGATGAACGCATGGGCGCAGCCGACCACCTCGGCACCGACACCGCCCGAGTATGCCACGAACCGGGTAGTCTCCATCTACTCGGATGCCTATGATAACCCCGTGGGCTGGAACTTTGCCGATTGGGGGAGCGGCACCGCGTATGCGGAAGAAACCATCGCCGGCACGCAAGACCACGTGGCCAAATTCACGACAACCGACCTCGGGTATTTTGGTTGGGAACTGCAACGTGATGTGAATGCCCTCACCATGACACATCTGCATGTGGATGTGTGGTCGGATGCGGCGTTTGAATTTCGCCTTGCGCCCATTTGCAGGACACAGCCGACTGGCGAACAACCCCAAACCGTGCAGGTCAAGGCGGGTGAATGGACGCAGATAGAGCTGACTGTGCAGTCGTATACCGACCTTGGCTTGGATATGTCCGGTGTATACCAACTTAAATTCGACCAAATCGGGGCGAGGACTTTCTATGTGGACAACGTGTACTTCTACAACAACTCCACCGCAACGGACACGGAAGCCCCTTCCAAACCCGAAGTGTCGGTGGCGTCGGCTTCCTATTTCCATGTGGTGCTGTCCTGCACGGCCACGGACAACAGCGGCTCGGTAACGTACAACGTGACAGCCGATGGCGGCATCACGGCTACTGGCGGCGGCGTGTCGGGCACGGCAGCCCAGGTCACGGTGTCCGGCTTGCAGGCGGGCACGGAATACACTTTCACGGTGACGGCCTCCGACCTTGACGGCAACAACTCCGAAGCGACTGCCGTGACGGCTACCACCCTCACCGCCCCTGCTCCCGCCGAAGCCCCCACGCACGATGCCGCCAATGTGTTCTCCATTTACAGCGATGCCTACACGGCAGGTACTGGGTTCATTATCGGTGGTTGGAGTCAGACCACCGTGGTCACTGAAGTAACGTTGGCCGAAAACGACAAGGTCTATTTGCTCGAAAACTACAACTACTTAGGTTGGGAAATGAACGGCAACCAGTCCATTGGCGACCTGTCGGAAATGGAATATCTCCACGTGGATGTATATCCGGTAACCGAAACTGCCTTCAAGATAACACCTGTGGGTGGCGGCGAAAGCCTGCAAGACTGCACGCCCCTCGTGGCCGGGCAATGGAACGCATTTGATATTCCGATGACGGCCTTTACCGGTGTGGACCCGAAAAACATCATCCAAATCAAGTTTGACGGCGGCACGGGCGGTGCGCTCTTCCTCGACAACGTGTATTTCTGGAAAGAAGGCAACACCTTGTTAATGCAGCCCGAAGCCTTGAAGGCCGACATCACGACGGCTGACGGGCAGTTGCGCGTGCAGGTTGCCGAAGTAGCGCACATCCGCGTCTATAACCTCATGGGGGCTTGCGTAGCCGAAGCCCAATCGGCCGAATTGTACACCGCCCTGCCCGCCGGTACGTATGTGGTGACGGTGAACGGGCAGGCTTGCAAAGTGGTTTTGTAGTAACTTATTTTTTTAAACAACGATTATAATGAAAACAAACTTTAAAATGATGGCGCTCGGCCTGGCGATAGCGGGCAGTGCCATGTTCGCGAACGCGAAACAGTATTGCGGGGAAGTGATAACATCGGACGATGGTTCGAAAAACGCAACGTTGACCTGCGCTTCGATAGGTACGAACTTGTATGAATTTCGGCTGGTAAGCGAAGAAGAAGTAACCGGGTATAATGCTGCAGGCTCAAATCTGCATATGACATTGAGTAGTGGGAATGTACAACTCTCAGCTATGCTAACTTTAGCCGATGACAACAAGACTTTCTCCTATACATTTTCTTCGGAAACAGCTCCGGTCATTTATGCCCGTGACTTTTTCGTGAATTATGCCGAAGGAGAAAAAAAGTATGTCATTCCGGAAGACATCGAATGGGGCAGCTGCGGCACCGCGGTGGAAGACGATGAAGCCCCCGTGATGGGCACGGCCACGGTGGGCACCGTGACGCACAACAGCGCGACCATCGCCGTGACGGCCACCGACAACGTGGGCGTACTGCTCTACCACGTGACGGATGCCGCCAACGCGATTGACCAGCGCATCGCGCCCGCCGACGGGAACATCACCCTCACCGGCCTGGCATCGGCCACGGAGTATAACCTCACCATCACCGCCCTTGACGCGGCGGGCAACGAGTCGGCCAACAACGCCACCGCCTCCTTCACCACCGGCGAGCTTGTTTACCACGACTTCCCCACCGGGCATTTGGGCGATGCTGAGTTCGGCGATGAAAACGGTCGCATCACCCTTACCATTGCCAAGAAGAGCGATACCTCGGTGGCCTTTATCATCAATCCAAACAACGTGAACGGCTTCATCGACTACGTGGAAGTGAAAGTAAGCGGGCAGAACCCCGTCTCCTTTGGCGAACCGGGCGGCGACACTTCCGCCGCCAGCCACGAACTGCTGGTTGCGGGCGTGACGTTCCCCCTTACGGTGGAATACATCCAGTGGCATACCGCCTCGATGGACAACGCCGGACGGTGGGTGATTAACAACCTCGTGGTGAACGAAAACGAGCTTTACGTGGAAGAGGAAGAACCGGGCAGCGGCACGGGCCTGCCGCACATGCAGGCTGACAACATGCGCGTCATCGCCCGCGACGGCCTGCTGCACGTAACGACCGACGCACCCGCCGCCATCCGCGTGTACAACCTGCAGGGCATGTGCGTGGCCGAAGCCGAAGCCGCCGAACTGCACACCGCCTTGCCTGCCGGTACGTATGTCGTTGCGGCGAACGGGCAAGCCGTCAAAGTGGCGATGAGGTAGGAAACGCCCCAGCCGCATCAACACATGCGTGAGTTCGGAATAAGCCATCACATCTGTGCTAAGCAAACGCCTCACCCATAGTTTCCTTTCCAAGGGGACGGGTGAGGCGTTTTTTTGTTTGCGGACAAAGGAAGAACACGGAATGCGCACGTAGGGCGTTGCCCTACGCTGAGTGCCGCAAGGCCGTTGGCCTTGGACGTGCCGTGCCGCGTTGTTCATTGTTCATTGGGCGTTAGTCGTAGGGCGTTGCCCTACGCTGAGTGCCGCAAGGCCTTGGGCCTTGGACGTGCCGTGCCGCGTTGTTCATTGTTCATTGGGCGTTAGTCGTATGGCGTTGCCCTACGCTGAGTGCCGCAAGGCCTTTGGCCTTGGACGTAGCCGACCGCGCATTGTTCGTTGTTCATTGTTCATTGTTAACTCTCGACTTTCCACTCTCTCACCAGTCTATTTCCGCCAGCCCGTGTTCGCGCAGGTACTGGTTGGCGCGGGCGAAATGGCCGTTGCCGAAAAAGCCCCGGTGTGCCGAGAAGGGCGATGGGTGTGCCGATTGCAGCACGAGGTGGCGTGTGGGGTCGATGAAAGCGGCTTTGCTTTGTGCGTAAGCTCCCCACAGCAGGAACACGAGGTGCTCCCTCTGCGTGGCCAGCGTGCGGATGACGCTGTCGGTAAACCGCTCCCAGCCATGTCCTTGGTGCGAGCCAGGGGTGTGCGCCTGCACGGTGAGCGTGGCGTTGAGCAGCAGCACCCCTTGGCGCGACCATCGCAGCAGGTTGCCGGTGGCGGGTGCGGGCTTGCCCAGTTCGTCCTCTATTTCCTTGAAGATGTTGACCAGCGAGGGGGGGAAGCGCACCCCGTCGTTCACCGAGAAGCACAGGCCGTGCGCCTGCCCTTCGCCGTGGTAAGGGTCTTGCCCCAGGATGACGACTTTCACCCGGTCGAAGGGGCACTGGTCGAATGCGTTGAAGATGAGGCCTGCCGGGGGGAATATCCGTTTGGTCTTGTATTCGGCGCGCACGAAGTCGGTCAGTTCCTTGAAATAGGGCTTGTCAAACTCCGGCTGCAACACGTTTTTCCACGAAGGGTCAATGCGTACGTCCATACAAACAATGTGTAGAAAAGAAGTCTTGACGCAAAGGTACGCAGATTTTGGGAGGTTTCCCCGAGGTTTCCCGCAGATTTCGCAGATTATCGCAGAATTTGCGTTTGCTCGTCAACTTGTCAACTCAATCGTCCGCCCCGACGTATTCGCCTTGGCGGTTGAAGTGCAGTTCCAACCCGTTGGACAGGTGGACGTCATACCGCCGCCCGTCTTTCTCGATTTGCGTGATTGGCCTGTCGGGGAAGTTTGTCCGCACGTAGTCCGCTATGGCCGGGGGGATGATGTCCTCCGGCACGGCAGATTGTTTGCAGTCCACTTCAATCCAGTCGCCATTTTTGTCGAATGCAAGCTCCGTGCCGCTGGCAAACCGGACCTCGTAGGTGGTGTTCAGCTCCTTGTCTATTTTGATGAAGTCCACTTCCTCCGTGGGGAAGTAGGTGGCGATGAAGTCCTGCGCCGGTTGCGGCAGGCGGCTTTTGTCCTGTGTCAGGATGTCCTGGCGGTCGCATTGCACGAACAGCAGGGCGAGCAATATGAATGCGATGTTCTTTTTCATGTTGGGTGGGTGTTTGATTTTATGGATTGACAGAGGGTGTGTCGAAATGGGATTTAGAACACAGATTATGCGGATCATACAGATTTACACGGATATTTTGCCAAGGATGCCATGCGCTATCAACAGTGTCCTCATCCGTGACAATCCGTTAAATCCGCTCAATCCGTGTTCGTTCTTATTTTGATACACCCTCGTCAATCCGTAAAGTCGGTGTCACGCTTGGGTTAGTCGTCGAATCCGGCGTAGTTCCCGTTGTGGTCGAAGTAGAGATCCAGCCGGTTGGAAAGTTCCACCTCGTAGTACCGTCCGTCTTTTTCTATCTTGGTGATGTGCACGTTGGGGAAGTTTTGCTTCACGTAGGCGACGATGTTGGCGGGCATCACCGCTTCGGGCACCGCCGAATAACGGCAGTCGATGGACTTCCACTCGCCGCTGCCCGTGAATTCAATCTCCGTGCCGCTCTCGAAGCGTGCCTCGTAGTCCGTGGACAATATTTCTTCCTCGATTTTGATGTACGAAAGCTTTTCCTGCGCGAAGTGCGTCCTTACCAATTCCTGGGCTTTTTGGGGTAACCGCCCCATGTCCATGGTCAACATGTCGTGGTCTGCTTTGGCAAACTGAATGGTGAACAAACTAACGGCTAAAAACACAAAATACTTTTTCATAATTCCTCCGGTTTTAATCTTGTTAAACAAATAGGTTCTTGTTGTAATCTGTACTGCAAAAGTAGAACCCCATTTGGGAAAGAATTGGGAATTGCCGGTATTTTTTTGTTTTCGGAGGAAAAATATTTCAGAAGGCGCAATTGGGGAACGAAATATATCGAACCACGGAGAATATATCGAACCACGGAGGCACGGAGGTGAGATGTGGCATATAAAGGATGATAGAGACCACTTAGTGAGGGTGTATCAAAATAAGAACGAACACGGATTGAGCGGATTTAACGGATTGTCACGGACAAGGATACTGTTGATGTCCAAAGATATCCTTGGCAAAATATCCGTGTAAATCTGTTTGATCCGTATAATCCTGTGTTCTAAATCCCATTTTGATACACCCTCTTCGTGTTCTCCTTTGGACGAAGGACGGGGATAAGCGAGCAGTATCTCTCCGTGTCTCTGTGGTTTGAAATATAATTCAAACACGGAATTACTGGGAATGATGGTGTGCCCCGCACTCCCGGTTTACCCGCTTGCGCTCCGGGTCGTGCAGCCAGCCCCATTTGTTGAAATACTTGGCCATATTCCACAGGTGCACGGCCAGCATCTTCGGATTGCGGTAGGAGCCCCGCGCATGGTGGTGCACCACTTGCACGTCGGGGTAGTACACTGTGCGGCACACGGCGTGGATGCGGCGCGTGAGGTCGATGTCTTCCGGATACAGGAAGTAGCGTTCGTCGAACAGCCCCACCCGCTTCAGCGTGTCCGTGCGCAGGAACATGAAGCAGCCCGACAAGTACGGCACGTCCATCACATGGTCGTAGCCCGATGCCCGCATCTCGAACCGCTCCATGCGCCGCCGCGTCCACCCCGCGGGCAGGAAACGGCGCACCAGCAGGTCGGCAGGCGTGGGCAACAGCTTGCAGAGGTATTGCAGTTCGCCGTCGGGGTAGACCACCCGGGGCATCACGTGCCCCACGTCGGGGTGCGCGTCCATGAACCGCTCCAATGCGGGTATCACGTCGGGAGACAATTCCACGTCCGGGTTCACCACCAGGTGGTAGGGCACGCCCTGCTCCAGGCTGCGGCGCAAGGCGATGTTGTGTGCCCTCCCGTAGCCCAGGTTGCGGCCTTTATTATATAGGTATTCCGCCCCCAGCTTGTCCCACCCGCCGTTCTGCTCCGGCGAGTTGTCCACCAGATAGACATGCGACACGCCGGGAGCAGCCAGCAGGCTGCCCACCAGCCCGGCCACCTCTGCCGGATGTTGCTTGTACAGGACAATGGATGCGTTGAACACGGGGAATGACGGTTAGTGATTAACGATTAGTGATTAACGGTTAGTGATTAGTGATTAACGGGTGCGGATGGGGGGACGCAAATAACATCAATGAAAGCAGATGTTTTCAGTCTTTCATTATATAGTCTTTCCGCAAATGGCGCAAATTGTCACGGGTTAACTGGATATAGCGTCTGCTGCATTTTGCTTTCTATGAAAGATAAAAACTGAATACTTGAACTTGTAGTATAAGAAATGAATAATGTTTTTAAAGACCAGCGGATGTCCATTGCGATACACCAATAAATAGTTCCTATATATCGTTTTTATATTTTTCAACTTTTCCTTGATGTAATACTTCGTTAAATTAATATCTAATCCGTTGATAACAAATAAGTTAATTAATAAAATTTAGCAGAATAAAATAGG
>CALUML010000025.1 GCA_944321745.1 uncultured Bacteroidales bacterium | reverse complement strand
GATGGTGAAGCGGTAATCCCCCTCGTGCTCCCACGTGACCGGGTCGGGCACGGTGGCTATCACCTCGGACTGTGCGCCTACCTCAAACGACTGCTCGCAATCCACCAGGAAGATGTTGTTGCCCTCGCGGCACACCACTTCAAACTTGCCATCGTTGTCCACGTCGCCGCCGCCAAGGAAACTCAGGTTGCGACCATAGTCAAACGGCCGCTCACGCTTGGAAAAGGTGTTGCCCCCCTCGTTTTCAAAGAACACGAGGTAGGCATACTGCGAGGAGTCCGTGTAGTCGAACGGCAGCAGGATATCCACATCACCGTCGTGGTCGAAGTCGAAGGTGTGAATGCCCGTGATGTTGAGGTTCTGCATCAGCGTCTGTTTCTTGAAGCTGTTGTTGCCCTCGTAGAGGAAGAGGGTGACGATGCGGCTCTCTTCATCATATAATATAAAGTCCGGCATCCCGTCGCCGTTGAGGTCCTTCACGGTGGTCTGCCCCTCGAACGAACCGTAATAATACCTGCCGTCGCCCACGCTGAGCAGCGCGTCGCCGTTGTCCAGGTTCAGCAGGTCGGGGTAGCCGTCCATGTTCACGTCCACCGCCACGGGCGAGGTGTTGCCGTAGAAGAGTTCCGCCGAGCGCGTCTTGCGCATTACCCGGCCTGCCGGTACGGAGTTACGCCCCGCGCTCTTGGCCAACGCCACCCCGGTGAAGTTGATGGGCTGCGTTACCGTGGCATTGGCCCCATACTGGCCGAAGAGGGCGTTTTCCACCTCGGTGGGGTCGTCCAATATGGTCAGTTCCTGCCGCACGAACGAGCCATCGGGCTGCTGATAATAGAGGTAGTGCTTGTAGCGGTCATCGTAATTGCTGCCGGTCCAATACGTTTCATCCACCACCTCCATGTAGAAGTCCTGCCGCCCGTCGCTGTTGGCATCGAGCATCACCGTGTAGGTACTGCTCCCCAACGCCACGGGGAACGAACTTTTCAGCGCGCCGTCCAGCCCGTGCACGTACACGCCGCCCGGGTTTTCCTGGCTGCCGCCCTGGCTGCACACGATGTCCAGCACGCCGTCATTGTCCATGTCGTCCAAGGCGAAGAGGTAATGCCCCGTAGGGATAGTGGCGAGGTACGAGCCGTCGAACGAGTATTGCTGCACGTTGGGATAATCATCGACGAAATACTCCATCCGCCCATCGCCGTTCACGTCGTAGAGATAGCCGTGCGATGAGGGGAAAGGCCCGTCGGACGCTCCCCATGCCGCTTCCGTGGCGGTGGCCTTGACCGGGATACGGCAAATGGTGTCGGTAAAGGCGAGGCGCAGGGTGTCCTCGAACGTGCCCGCCTCCTGCGGCTGCACAACGAGCGTCAGGCCGAGGCTTTCGCCCGCTTCGAGCGCGGCGGGCGGGGTCACGCCTTCCACCGAGAAGGGGGCAGACACGCTGACGGACTCCAGCGTAGTGGCCTGCTGCGCCTTGACCGTGATGTTGCGGGAGTTCAGGTTGCCCACGGTGAACGAGCCGAAATCGACCCGGGCAGGCGACACCACGACCGAAGCGTCTTCATCGAAGAGCGCATAGGATATCGCTATCTGCTCCCAGCGGGTCTGAGCGCCCGTGTTGGTGATGATGAAGCTCGTCACGTTGCCCGGCAGGTTGCCGATGAGATAGTGCGTCGCGTCGAGCTGCGTGCCCACGGCGGACTCCGAATAGGTGAGTTCGTCAATGGGGTGGGTGGTCATCATCGTGATTTCCACGTCCTGCAACACGTAGCCCTCCGTCATGCGGATGGTCACGGTGTTGTTCGTATAAATGCGCCACGGGCTGACATATGCGGGCTTGTTCCTCCCGCTGCCGATGTGCTGCACGAAAGTAGCCACCGGGGTATGCACCACCAGCGAGTCGGTGCCGTCAATGGTGCCGCCGCAGTCGAACACATACACGCCGTCCGCCGGGATTTCCCCTTCCACGTCGCCTCCGGGTTCTTCGTCGCCTCCGGGTTCTTCGCCGCCTCCGGGTTCTTCGCCATCCAGGGTCGAGTCGCCCGTGGCCACTTCAATCTTTTGGATGCCCACCCAGTCGGTTGCCGCGTTCGTGAGCGTCACGGTCGTGGCCGAGCCGGTCCACATGCCCACCTCGCCGCTGGCCACGTAGCCGCTCCCGCTGATGCGGTTGGCCGGGTCGCCGCTCACTACCGTGATGCGTATGGCCGTGATGGTTTCCCCGTCCGCCGTGAAGGTGAGCGTCGCCCCGCCGTTGCGCAGGGTGAGCATGTCGGCGGAGCAAGCCCCGTCGGACACTTCCATCATAACTCCCCCGTCGAGCTCGAGCGTAAACGCCCCGTCCATACCTTCGAAGTCCCCGCTCGGGACAAAGGTCGCGATGCCAGCCTGCGCCAGCGCACTTGTCAGCACAGCCAACAATAATGCTAAAAGTTTTTGTTTCATAGCTTAATTGGTATTTATTGAATTATGTTTTAAACCACATAGGCACGGAGAGATACGGCATGTTTGTCTCCGTTCTCCGTGTTCCCATTATCTTATCATATTATATAATGACAATAATTTGCAGAAAGGAATTTCACCATTTCCCCCACCCTACGAAAATTTCATTCCGTGCCTACGAAAATTTCATTCCGTACCTACGGAAATCTTGCTCCGTACCTACGGAATTTCCGCTGCGTCCTAACGGCATCCTTTTTCCGTTCAAAGGTACGAACTTCCCGTTGCTCACCAAGTGTCATTGCAACAAAAACGAAGTGTCAATGCAACAAAAACGAAGTGTCAATGCAACAAAAACGAAGTGTCAATACGTCAAAAACAACAGCGCAGATTTTTATTTTTATATTTTTTCAACCCGCAAACCGCATGGCAAGACGTTATGACAACGATTTTCACATTTTTCTTATTATATTTTAACAGAAGAACCCATATAAGGTGACAGACACCACCCCGGGTGAGATGATAAATAATGATGCTGGGGAAAAAGTAACTGATGCAGGAGAGAGTCAAGCATTGGCCGCTCACTCATCCGCCTGTTCAACGACATCGAACGCCTGTGAGCCTTTCCCATACGGTGCTTCCGGCTCGGCGGCCAGGGCGGGCGGGTCCTGTTCCTGTGCGTAGGGGACGGGATGCTTCTTCACCCGGAAACGCTCCAGGTAGGTGTGGTTGATGTGGTATTCCATTTCGAGCAAAGTCTGCTGGCGCACGGCGGGCTTCAGCTGGCATTCCCAGATGGTCATCACCTTCCAGCCCAGCCGTTTCAGCTCGGCCTTGTTGCGGGCGTCGCGCTCGCGGTTGCGGGTTATCTTGTCGCGCCAGAAGCCGGTGTTGGACTTCGGGAGGTGGCCGTCCGCCTCGTGCCCGTGCCAGAAGCATCCGTGCACGAATATCACAATGCCGTATTTGCGCAACACGATATCGGGCGTACCCGGCAAGCCCTTCACGTTCTTGCGGTAACGGTAGCCCCGCGCATACAGGTAGCGGCGCACGAGCCACTCGGGCTTCGTGTCCTTGCTCCTGATTTTCGCCATGACGGCGGAACGCTTCTTTTTGCTCCAGATGTCCATTGCGCCGACGGTTGTTGTGCCACAAAAGTACAACAAATAATTCCAAATCGGCCAATACCCCTAATTTGCCTTAACACGGCGCACATACCGGCACATTTCTCCCCTTTTTTATTACCTTTGCATATCCTAATCAGCTATTCACATATGTCAAGAAAGAGAAACAGCGGGCAAGCCCGGCGCACGGGCAGGCAGGAACTGACCCAACGCATCATCGACGCATTCGGCGACAACCACGACAAGACGTTCAACTATAAACAAATGTCGGCCCTGCTGGGCATCAAGTCCGAGGCGCAACGCCTGCTCGTGGGCGACATCATGCTTGAACTGTGCGACGAGGACTTCATCATCCGCGAAGGGCGGGGCAAATACAAGCTCAACCCGCGGGGCGGATACACGGAAGGCACCATCGAACGCCACGGCGTGAAGATGTACCTGCGCCCCGACGATGGCGGCGAACCCATCTTCATCCCCGAACGCAAGACCCGACACGGCCTGAGCGGCGACCGCGCCAAGGTATATCTCTACGCACGCCGCAAGGGGCAGGAACCCGAAGGGGAAGTGGTGGAAATACTCCAACGCTCGCGCGACACGTTCGTGGGCGTGCTCGACGTGACACCGGGCTATGCCTTCCTCATCCTGGACAACCGGGTGATGAACAGCGACATATTCATTCCAAAAGACAAGCTCAACGGAGCGAAGAACGGGCAGAAGGCCGTCGTGAAAATCATCTCGTGGGAAGAACGGGGCAAAAGCCCCATCGGCGAGGTGGTGGACGTGCTGGGCGACAAGGGGCAGAACAACACCGAGATGCACGCCATCCTGGCCGAATTCGGCCTTCCCTACTCCTACCCCGCCGACGTGGAAGCCGAAGCCGCCAAGATAGACGCGGGCATCACGCCCGACGAGGTGGCCCGGCGCATCGACCTGCGCAGCGTGCCCACCATGACCATCGACCCGCGCGACGCGAAAGACTTTGACGACGCGCTCTCCATCCGCCGTCTGGACAACGGCCTGTGGGAGGTGGGCGTGCACATTGCCGACGTGACCCACTACGTGCGCCCCGGCAGCATCATCGAGGAAGAGGCCTACCGCCGCGCCACTTCGGTGTACCTGGTGGACCGCACCATCCCCATGCTGCCCGAGCACCTCTCGAACGGCATCTGCTCGCTGCGCCCCGACGAGGACAAACTCACCTACTCGGTGCTGTTCCAACTGGACGACGAAGCCAAAGTGCACGCCTACAACATCGCCCGCACCGTCATTCGCAGCAACCGCCGCTTCACCTACGAGGAGGCGCAACAGGTAATCGAAACCGGCGAGGGCGACCTGCGCGACGAAGTGCTCACCCTGGACCGCCTGGCCAAGAAGCTGCGCGAACGCCGCTTTGCCAACGGGGCCATCGCCTTCGAACGGGCGGAGGTGCGCTTCGAGCTGGACGAACAGGGCAAACCCCTGAGCGTGTACTTCAAGGAGGCGAAAGATGCCAACAAGCTCATCGAGGAGTTCATGCTGCTGGCCAACCGCACCGTGGCCACCCACATCGGCAAACCGGGACGCGGGCAACGGGCGAAGACCTTCGTGTACCGCATACACGACCTGCCCGACGCGGAAAAACTGGGCAACTTCTCTGACTTCATCAAGCGGTTCGGCTACTACGTGAAGACCAACGGCAAGAAAAGCGACGTGTCCAAGTCCATCAACCAACTGCTGGACAACGTGCAGGGCAAGAAGGAACAGAACCTTATCGAAACGCTCGCCATCCGCTCCATGGCCAAGGCGGCCTACTCCACCACCAACATCGGCCACTACGGACTGGCATTCGACTACTACACGCACTTCACCTCGCCCATCCGCCGCTACCCCGACATGATGGTGCACCGCCTGCTGGCCCGCTACGCCGAGGGCGGACGCAGCGTGAACAAGGAGGAATGGGAAGGCTACTGCAAGCACAGCTCGGACATGGAGACGGTGGCCGCCAACGCCGAACGCGCCTCCATCAAATACAAGCAGGTGGAATTCATGAGCGCGCACCTCGGTGAAGTGTTCGACGGCGTGATATCGGGCGTGACCGAATGGGGCATCTACGTGGAAATCACGGCCAACAAGTGCGAGGGAATGATACCCATCCGCGACCTGGACGATGACTACTACGCCTTTGACGAGAAGAACTACTGCCTCGTTGGCCGCCGCCATCACCGCCGCTACCAGCTGGGCGATGAACTGCGGGTGAAAATTGCCAAAACCAATCTGGACAAGAAACAGCTCGACTTCGCCCTGGCGGAGCCGGAAGAATAACGAAACAATGACCATACTTTACGAAGACAACCATCTCATTGCGGTGAACAAGGCCGTGGGTGAAATCGTGCAGGGCGACAAGACGGGCGACACCCCGCTGTGCGACCTCGTCAAGGCATACATCAAGGAAAAATACGCCAAGCCCGGCGCGGTGTACCTGGGCGTGGCCCACCGGCTGGACCGCCCGGTGAGCGGCGTGGTGCTGTTTGCCCGCACCAGCAAGGCCCTCGCCCGGCTCAACGACATGTTCCGCAACCAGGAAGTAAAGAAAACCTACTGGGCCATCGTGCAGGGTGCTCCCCCCAAGGAAGAGGGGCTGCTCACCCACTACCTGCTGCGCAACGAGCAACAGAATAAGTCCTACGTGTGCCCCGCAGGCAAAAGCGGTGCCAAACAAGCCGTGCTGGACTACCATCTGCTGGCCCGGGGCGACCGCTACTCGCTGCTGGAAGTGCACCTGCACACCGGCCGCCACCACCAGATACGCTGCCAGTTGGCCGCCATCGGCTGCCCCGTGAAAGGCGACCTGAAATACGGAGCCGCCCGATCCAACCCCGGCGGAGGCATCAGCCTACATGCCCGGCAGGTGTCGCTGACGCATCCCGTATCCAAGGAGGCACTCACCGTCACCGCCCCCGTGCCCGAGGACGAACCGCTGTGGGGCATCCTGGCACCGACACTGTAAGTCATCTACTTAACGCCAAAACGCATCACGATTACATCAATGCAGGCAGCAGCCTTTCAGGTTGCTGCCTGCATTGTCTTTTATGTCCGCACCCAATCGCGCATTCCCGCCTTTTATTGGCTTACCATCAAGCTTCGCCCGAATGCCCTGACGACCTGCTTAGGTTTAATTCATGCGGGGATGTTTTCCATTTTCTGCGGACAAATTCTACTGCCCACGATTTGGAAAACATGTCCGCAGAAAACTGAAAAAACATGCGGACAATCGGAAAAACAAGAAAGCATGTGCCGGCCCGTTCCCGGGATTGTGGCAGGACATGTGGCGTGAAAAAAGCGGCTTCAAGCGAGGAAATTCCGCCCTTGATGCAGGTGCAAAAGGGGTATCATGAGGGCATCTCATTTATATTTTCCAACCAAGGGAAGAGCACAATCTCCTGTGTAATAACAGCCTTACTGTTCATTTGACTTATATTTTCTTTATATGCGATTTTTTTGTAAAGGCGACCTCGTACCTTTGTGATGAGAGAATACATCCCATTCCCACAACTTTTATAAGGATTTCTTCATGAAAATCAACATCCACCACACCGCCTTGTATGTACACGACCTGGAAAAGGCAAAAGACTTCTTCGTCCGTTACCTCTCGGCACAAGCCAATGACGGCTACCACAACCCAAACACCGGCTTGCGGACGTATTTTCTCACGTTCGGCGACGGCACCCGCCTGGAAATCATGAACCGCCCCGGCCTGGAAGAGCAGAACCCGGCTCCCTTGCGCACGGGCTATATCCACCTAGCCTTTTCATTGGGAAGCCGGGAAGCCGTTGACAACCTCACCCGCACGTTGCAGGCGGACGGTTTCCCCGTGGTGAGCGGCCCGCGCACCACAGGCGACGGCTACTACGAGAGCTGCATTGCCGGACCGGAAGGAAACCTGATAGAACTCATCGCCTAAAGAGCGCATCATTTAATCATCATTTAAACAATAAAAAACATGAAAACAATCGTGAAGAAAACAACCGGGGCGTTGGCCGTAGCGGCAGCCCTGGTGGCGGGCGTGTGCACATCATGCTCGACCAAGAGTGAGAAAACCATCGGCATCCAACTCTACTCCGTGATGGATGCGGTAAAAGCCAATCCGGAAGCCTCGCTCCAACGGCTCGCCGAGATGGGCTACAATGCCGCCGAGCTGGTACAATGGGGCGGCGACCCCAATGTGTTCGGCCTGCCTGCCGCCGACTTCAAGGCTTTGTGCGACCGGTATGGCATCGACATCATTTCCACCCACTCCAGCATCCAGGAGGATCCCGCCCAGGAAGAGGCCGTGATGCAACGCTGGCGTGAACTGTTCGCCATCCAGCAGGCCTGCGGCGGACGGTACTTCGTCATCCCCAGCTACCAGGCCGATTACACCGTGGCGGGCGTGCAGCGCATGGCCGACTACTTCAACCGCGTGGGGCGCGTGGCCGCCGAATACGGACTGAAACTGGGCTACCACAACCACTCGGGCGAGTTCACCCAACTTGCAGACAGCAACGCGGTGATGTGGGAATACCTCGTGGAACACACGGACCCGGCCTATGTGTGCTTCGAGCTGGATGTGTACTGGTGCAGCAAAGGGGGAAAATCGCCGGTAGAATACCTGCGCAAATACCCCGACCGCATCGAAATGTTGCACATCAAGGATGATTTCGTCATTGGGGCAAGCGGCACCATCGACTTCAAGGGCATCTTCGAGCAGTTCTACGCCAATGGCATGAAAGATTACGTGGTGGAAATCGAGACTCCCGGCTGGCTGCGCGAGAAAAAGAATGCCGATGGCACTCCGTACTCGCAAGAACAGATTATGGACGAAATGTTCCAGGCCGCTGCCGAAAGTGCCGACTGGCTGAGCAAAGCCGACTTCGTGAAATAACCGGAGCGTAGAGAATACAAATAAACGCGAATAACGCAGATGGGTGCGCAAGGCCTGCGCCCATCCGCGTTATTCGCGTTTTATTAAGTATCACTCAACCGGGATTGTGCCCAATCAGTTATTCCATCAATCAATCATTCAGTTAATCACTCTTCTATCACGGCTTTCACTTCTTTCATGTAATAGCCCCGCACGCGGCCTTCGCGGTCCTCCAACAACAAGCGACCATCCGGGTTCACGGTCACGATGCGTGCCTCGAAGCGGCCCGCAACATCCTCGTATGGATGAAAACCTTTGCCACGCCACAGCAGGCGCATGTACTCCTCACGCACCCGGGCGGCATCCTCCCGCTTGTACACGTCCAATATTTCCTGCACCACCTCGTTCAGCACGTGGCTACGGTCGAGGCTCTTGCCTATCAACTGCCGCAGCGACACCGCCATAAAACCACCATAGAACACGGTCTGGTTCACGTTCAGCCCAAGCCCTACCACCGTGTGCCGGATGTGGGGGCCGTGCAATGCATGTTCGATGAGGATGCCCGCCAGTTTGCGGTCGTGCCAATAAATGTCGTTCGGCCATTTCACCTGCACCCCCTCCGCATAGCGGCTCAACGCCCGGGCCACCCCCACGCCCGCCATTTGCGACAGCAGGAACTGCTCGGCGGCCGGTACGTGCACGGGGCGCAGCAACAGGCTGGCCAACAGGTTTTCACCCGGGGCGGACTCCCACGTGTTGCCCTGCTGGCCCCGTCCGGCGGTCTGGAAACCCGTCCACAGGCAAAAGCCTTCCGGCAGGTCCACGATACGCACCAGCCGGTTCAACTCGTCGTTCGTCGATGTCGTTTGTTCTACAAATAAGCGGTCTATCGCCATGGGTCTTTATATATTTCAGATTTCAAATTGCAGATTTCAGATTTGCTGATTGTTTCCCGCAGATTGCGCAGATTGGCGCAGATGTTATCTTCTTACTCCTTGCCTCTTGCTCCTTACTCCTGCCCCACGCACGTCAGCAGGAAATGCTCGATGGCACGCATCGCCGCACGCGGTTTACCTGCATAGTGATTGATGATGACGGCAAAGGTGTAACTCTTCTCCTCCGTATCAATATAACCCGCATAGGCACGCACCCCGGTCAGGCTGCCGCTTTTGGCATGTACCCGCCCTTGCAAGGACGTGCCGCGCAGCACACCAGACAGGGTGCCGCTCCGCCCGGCCACCGGCAAGGAACGAAAAAACGCCTCGCCCGCCGTGCTCCGGGTGCGCATATAATCGAGCAGAGCCACGAAAAACTCCGCCGACACGGCATCGGCCCGTGCCAGCCCGCTGCCGTCGTACATGTACAACTGCTCCACGGGCAGCCCCCGCTCCGCCCAATGGCGACGCACCACCCGCAACGCGCCTTGCAGCGTGGCCACCGGTTCGTCCTGCAAGGCCAGGTAGCGGAACACATGCTCGGCATAGTGGTTGTTGCTGCGCTCGTTGATTACCTTTACGATGTCCTGCAACGGCATGGAGCGGTGCACGTACAGGGTGCGCCGCCCGTGGTGTCCGTGTGTGCCTCACTCGCCGGGGGATAGGCCACCGCCACGCCAGCCTCCAGCAACTCGTCGTGGAAGTGTTGCGCCAGCAGCAGACCGGGGTTGGGGATATCCATCTTAGCGATATAGTCACCGCAATTCACCGGCACTTCGCCGTACACATGCCGCTCGTTCGAGCGCGGAGCACCGTAGAACCACGCGCTGTCGTTGCCTATAGGCGAGCTGCGCAAATGGTTGTGTATCGTCACGCCCGGCAGTTCGGGCACCGTGTAGGTCACTTCGGGCTTCGTGCCGATGCCTCCCGAATAGAAGTGCACGCAGGCCGTGTTGTCGTTGTACGACAGTGCGTAGATGCCCGGCGCATAATAGTTGCCGATATCCTCCCACGACCAATGCGGATTCACCCCCTCCAAGTCAAACAGGCCGTCATCCGCCACCACGCAACCGTCCACCGCCCGGATGCCCGCCCGCTTCACGGCATTCACCCAATAGGGCAGGAAGCCCCGGCCTCCCATCACCTTGAGCGAGCCGAGCGTAGGGTCTCCACCACCCCGGATGTAGAGGTTGCCGTGCAACACCCCGGCGGAGTCCACCCGCCCCGCCGCCTGCACCCGCGTTTCGAAGCGGAAATCCGGCCCCAGCAGCTCCAATGCCGTAGCCGTGGTCACGATCTTCATGGTCGAAGCCGGGGTGAAACTCTTGTTCGCATCCAGTGCCGCCACCACCTCACCCGTGGCGGCATCACGCACCAGCAGGCCGATATTCGCGTTTCGCATCACCGGGTCGTTGCACAATGCTTCCGCCGGTGTCATGCCCGCCGCCCCCGGCGACAGGCACACATATAATATAATAGGTAAGAAAAGCTGTTTCATATTACTATCATGCCCCAAGAATGCTAAGAAGGTGTGTCAAAATGGGAATTTCTTCCGTCTTGTCTGTTTCATCCGCGTTCGTTTTTATTTTGACGCACCCCTAAAAGGGATGAAAACAATAAATCATGTCTCCATGCTGTCCTCGCTACAACCCCATCCAAATCCTTTCCACCTCCGACATCAACGCACCGCCCTGCCCGCCGAGATAGGCCACGGGCTCGCGGCGGAAAGGGTAATTTGACCGCAGCTGTTCAAACCGTTCCGGATGCTCCTTCAGCCGTCGGCTGTCCGCCTCAATGTCGTAAGTATTCAGGAAGAATTCCCGCACGTCCGCCATGCCTTCCCAGTCAATGCCGTAAGGGGCGGGCAAGCCGCCTGGTGTCCAGTCGTCCAACCCCAAGCCGAAGAAGCGGCTCACCGCCCGCGCGCTCTGCATGGCAGCGTTGGCTTTGCCGTCCGCCGAATAACCCGCTATGTGCGGCGTGGCCAGCACGGCGCGATCCAGCAGTGTGCGGTTCACGTCCGGCTCATGCTCCCAACAGTCGATTACCACATCGGCCACCCGCCCTTCGTCCAAGGCGTGCAGCAGGGCTTCCGTCTCCACAATCTCCCCCCGTGCCGCGTTGACCACCACTGGTTTGCGGCGCAAGGCGCGGAAAAAAGACTCGTTGCCCAGATAATACGTGGCATCCTCCCCTTCGCGGTCGAGCAACGTATGGAACGTCACGATGTCCGCCTCTTCGCACACCTGCCGCAAGGTGGCAAAGCCAGTACAACCCTCGCGACGGGCACGCGGCGGGTCGTTGCGCAACACCCGCATGCCCAGCCGCTCGGCCCATGCCGCCACCCGCGAGCCTACTGCCCCCACGCCCACCACGCCGAGAGTACGTCCCCACAACGGGTAGCCGTCGCGCAGCGACAAATAGCTCAAGGCCGATGCTACGTACTGCACCACCGACAGGGCATTGCAGCCTGGCGCATTCGTCCAGCGGATACCGTGTGCCCGGCAATACGCCGCATCAATGTGGTCGTAGCCGATGGTGGCCGAGGCAATAAACCGCACCCTTGACCCGGCCAGTAATCGTCCGTCGCACCGCGTACGGGTGCGCACCACCAGCGCATCGGCATCGCGCACCGTCTCGGGCGTTATCTCGCAGAAGGGTAGATACGTCACCTCGGCCACTCCGTCGAGCACGCCCTTTATATAAGGTATATACGAATCGATTATTATCTTCATCGTGACACGGCTGCTTTTTTGAGGTGCAAAGGTATTCATTTATTTTGAAAAGACGGATTACCTGACATCATTTCCACTTGTCAATCAAAGGTCAGTGCCACTGACTTGCGGTATCCCGTACCCACGTAGGTGGCCACCAGGTCGCCCGCCTCGTTGCGCACCTGCACCTCACAATTGGCCAGTTTCTTATGGTCGAACACCACATGTGCCTCGGCATAGAGAATGCCTTCGCACTCGGATCGGAAATAATTAACCGATGCGTTGATGGAAAAAGTGAGTTGCCCGCCTACGTTGCAGGCTACGCCGAATGCAAAATCTGCTAACGTGAAAATGGCACCGCCCTGGCACACGCCACCTGCGTTCAGATGCCCGGGTGTGATGCGCATCCGCGCCTTGGCATACCCCGGCCCGGCCTCCACCAGCTCCACACCCGCTTGGCGGGCAAAACGGTCGTTTTTGAAAAAGTCTCTTAGCGTCATTCCTATAAATTGATCTCGTCCAATGGATTCCAGAAGACTTCGCGCCAGTGTTTTATCCGGTCGTTTTCGACCTCGACACCTTCCGATGCAAGCCGTTGCTGCATTTCGTCGGCTACGCCGAAAGCCCGCTTGCCCGACAGGCATCCGGCACTGTTCACCACCCGGTGTGCTGGGATGTTGGGGGCAAAAGCCTCGCACCCAGCCATCATGCGCCCTACCAAGCGCGAATGAGACGGGTAGCCTATCGCCCGGGCGATGGCCCCGTAAGTGGTTGCCCGCCCGCGGGGGATGTCGCGCACCACATCGTACACTGCCCGCCTGAAAGCGTCTTTCTCTTCTACATTCATATTGTTACTTTTTGGGAGGGCAAAGCTAATAAAAAAAACTTCCCCCTTTCACAAGGAGGAAGTTTCTTCTGCTTGAAGAATTGTTCCAATCATTCTACTCTTGCGAGATGAAAAACGACCGTCCAATCCTTAAACACATTATAAAGTTTATAATAGTAGCCGTCTCACGACGAAAAAACGGATAAAGGTTGGTTTGTGAGTGATATGTGTTTATAACGTTGAGACTCCTTTATCCTTTTGGCATGCAGGCCTTGCATCACGAGGGAGCAAGACTCTGGAATCACTTATACAGACTTATCATGTTTTCTATGTTTTTTTACGGACGCAAAGGTATATACATAATTTAAAATAACAAAGGAAACATGCAAGAAAATAATGAAAATATAGCAAGAAAAGCATGTTGAAAACTTTTCTTTGCAGGAAAAAGCCAGGTCCGTTTATTGTCTTACCTTTGCAAGCATGGAACGACTCATCCGCCATATCGAGAACCTGCTCATTCACAATGATTACGTCATCATACCCGGACTGGGAGGGTTTGTGCTGCAAGAACAGCAGGCACAAATCACTCCTGAGGGCATTGTGCCACCACATCATAGGGTGGGGTTCAATGTGCGGATGGATAACAACGACGGCCTGCTGGCCACCGAAGTGCTTCGTGCAGAAGGAATTCCATACCGAGCAGCCCTCGCCTTGATTCGCGATGAAGTAACCAAAGCCCGGAAAGCATTGCAAGCCGGAGACGATGTGCAGCTGGGAATGCTTGGTACATTGAAGCTCAACCAAGAGAAGCAGATAACCTACACGCCTGCGGACATGCTTCCGGTAATTCCCGGCGACTTCGGACTGGGCACGCTGCACGTCGTGCGGCTACGCTCCAAGCAAGCCCCCAAAGCCGTAGTCATCCCCCTGCCCTCACGCCGCAACGTGTTCCGATATGCGGCATCCATCCTTGTATTAGTGGCTGTGTTGCTCTTCGCTCCCCGCACGGGCGACGGCACCCTGCACGACGTGGCAGGCATCGACAATCCCTTGGAACTGTTCGAAGCATCAGAAACCGTTGCCGCTACACAACATACCGTTGAGGCCGTCCCGCAAGCCATGGCAGCCACCAGTCCCGCCAAGCATTACCACATCATCGTGTCGTGCCTGGCCAACCGTACTTCGGCCGAACGCTACTGTGAACTGCTGCAAGCCAAGCACTACGACAACGCACAGGTGCTGCCCTCCCTGCGCACAAACCGCATAGCCATCGAGTCATTTGCCAACCGGAACATCGCCGTGCTCTACTTGGACGAACTGCGGGCGAGCCATCCGGAATTTGCCGATGCCTGGCTCCACATCGAGTAATCCGGGTAAAATAAATACCCGATAATTTGTGAGGTTCAAAAACTTGTCTTACTTTTGCATCGTCATTTCAAGACAATAAAAGGAACGTCCTCTTCCTTTTATATAATCACAGAAAAAAAATAAAAACCATTCGCCCCCGGTGCATACGACCACAACGGAGGGCTGTCTTACAAAATACCCATTCATCATTATGAGTAATTACAACATTTTGCAATTGAGAGCAAAAGAACTGCCCGAATTAAAAGAAATTGCAACCGATCTGGGCCTGAAAGTGCCGAACTCCATGACCAAAGACCAATTAGTCTACGAGATATTGGATCAGCAGGCTGTTGTCAATGCGCAGAAGACAACGGCCAACGACACCCAGGACAACCAACGCAAGCGGAAAATACGGGACGCAGCCAAAGCTGACAACGCAACCGACAAGAAAGAAACCTCTCCCGAGCAACCTGCCGCAACACCCAAGCGGGGACGCCCCAAAAAGGACAAAGTAGTTGCCGCCGAATCCGCAAAAGCAGCAACCGAACCAGCCAAAAACGAGTCGAAACCCGCCCAAGCCGAACCTGCCGCCCCCGTAGCACTGGAACAGCCCGTGGCTGCGCCCGCCAAGAAGCGTGGCCGTCCTTCCAAAGCCGAAAAGGCAGCCCGGGAACAAGCCCAAACAGCCCTACCAACCAGTACCCAACCGGCTGAACAAGCGGCAACAGACACCCCAGCCCCCGCTACCCAGCCCTTGGCGGACACTCCTGCCGAAACCTTGCCTGCCACCGTTGCGGAACCCAAAAACAACAAGTCCGCCATCCAGGTAAACTCACCGGCCTACGGTAATTACCAGCGCAACAAGAACAACAATTACCAGCGCAACGACAACGGCAATTACCAAAACTTTCAACGCAACGACAACAATAATAATAACCCGAATTACCAGCGCAACGACAATAATAATAACTACCAACGCCCCGAGAAGTTGTTCGACTTCGAAGGCATCCTCGAAGGCAACGGCACGCTAGAAATCATGCCCGATGGCTACGGTTTCCTGCGCTCGGCAGACTACAACTACCTCTCCTCGCCCGACGACATCTACGTATCCCAGTCACAAATCAAGCTCTTCGGTCTCAAGACAGGAGACAGCGTCACCGGCTCCATCCGCCCCCCGAAGGAAGGCGAAAAGTACTTCCCGCTGGTCAAGGTGACCAAAATCAATGGCCGTTCGCCCGAGTTCATACGCGACCGCGTGCCGTTCGAGCATCTCACCCCCCTGTTCCCTGACGAAAAGTTCCACCTCACCACCGGCAAGAACGACTCGCTCTCGTGCCGCATCGTGGATCTCTTTTCGCCCATCGGCAAAGGGCAACGCGGACTCATCGTCGCCCAGCCAAAAACCGGGAAAACCGTATTGCTGAAAGAAATAGCCAACGCCATCGCAGCCAACCATCCCGAGGTATACATGATCATCCTGCTCATCGACGAACGGCCCGAAGAGGTGACCGACATGGCCCGCAGCGTACACGCCGAGGTCATCTCGTCCACTTTCGATGAACCCGCCGAACGCCATGTGAAAGTAGCCAGCATGGTGCATGAGAAAGCCAAACGCATGGTGGAATGCGGACAAGACGTAGTGATCCTGCTCGACTCCATCACCCGCCTGGCACGCGCCTACAACACCGTGTCGCCCGCATCGGGCAAGGTACTCTCCGGCGGCGTTGATGCCAACGCCCTGCACCGTCCCAAACGCTTCTTCGGTGCGGCACGCAACATCGAGAACGGCGGCAGCCTCACCATCATCGCCACGGCACTGACCGACACCGGCTCGAAGATGGACGACGTGATATTCGAAGAATTCAAGGGTACCGGCAATATGGAACTGCAACTGGACCGCAAGTTGTCCAACAAGCGTATCTTCCCGGCGGTAGACATCACCGCTTCCAGCACACGCCGCGACGACCTCCTGCTCGACCAGGATACGCTCAACCGCATGTGGATATTGCGCCGTTACCTGTCGGATATGAACTCGGTGGAAGCCATGGAATTCCTCAAGGAACGGCTCGAACGCACAACCAACAACGACGAGTTCCTCCTGTCCATGAACGGAGACTGAGCCGGATAGTGCAACAACAAGAAATGCGCCGGAAGGGTGAACTACCCTTTCCGGCGCATTTCATTTCTCCGCTTCCCCTCAAAAAGAACTTTGCCTTCAGTGCAGTATCTTGTACACCAGTTCCTTCAACAGTTCGCCATCATCGGCGGAGGCGTTGTCGATGCCTTTGGCGCGGGCATCGGTGTCGCGGATGTAAGAGATGATGTACATCGTCTTCCAGGCGTTGAACACACGGGCGGCCCGCTCGTAATCACGCACAAAATAGGGATTCACTTTCAGTTCGGAAGCCACGGCCATCTGGCTCTTGTCCGGCAGGTAATGGTACAGCATCAGGTTGGCGAAGAAGTTGAACAATTGCGCCAGTACCACCACCAGCGGATTGGCCTTCTTGTTGTCGCCAAAGTAACGCACGATGCGGTTGGCTTTCAGCACGTCGCGGTTGACAAGGGCGGCCTGCAGTTCGAACACGTTGTAATCCTTGCTGATGCCGATGTTTTTCTCGATTACCTCGGGCGTGATGCGTGCACCGGCACTGGTGATGGCCAGCTTGTCCAATTCGTTGGCTATCTTGCCCAGGTCCGTGCCGATGTACTCCGCCAGCATGGCCACCCCTTTCTCGTCCACGGCCAGTCCTTTGCCCTGCGCGTAACGCTTGATCCACGCACCCACCTCGTAGTCGCGCACCCGGGGCGACTCGAACACCACCCCCGCCCGCTTCAGTTCGGCAAACCACTTTTTGCGCCCGTCTGGCGTGCCGTATTTATAGCAGAACACCAGCACGGTCGAGGGCTGGGGACGTTGCAGGTAATACACCAGGTCGTCCCACGCCTTGATGTGCTGCGCTTCCTTGACGATGACCACCTGCCGCCCGCCCATCATGGGGAAGCCACGCGCCGCATCGATGACGGTGCGCATGTCGGTGTCCTTGCCATAGAGCACAAGCTGGTCAAACTCGCGCTGCGTCTCGTCAAGCACGTTGTTCTGTATGTAATCGGATATGAGGTCGATGTAATACGGTTCCTCGCCCATGAGGAAGTACACCGGACTGAACCGCCCCGCCCGCAGGTCGGCCAACACGCTTTCCGCCGTGAGAGTCTGCTTTGCCATGAGTTGCTGTTATTCTTGAAATAGGGACACCATGGGAGAGCGTCGTATCAGTCAGTCACGAAATCCAATGCCTTGTCGCCCACGCGCATTTGCCTTATTCGTTCCGCAAAAGTAAGAAATTCCCCCGACACCCCGTCCACCTGCAAAAGTAAGAAACATCGCTCAAAGATGCAACGCGTCTGCTCCGACGTGCGGGAAGGTTTTCCAAAACATGCGCAGATCTTTTCCTTTTTGTGCGCAGATGTTTTTGGAAAACCTCCCCGCACGAATTGAAAAACACGTTCCAACAAAGACAAAAACACACTCCATCCATCTCCCCGAAGAACGGCTAAAAGTGAAGCGGTTGCCTTGCGCTGGCATGATGTCTTATCTCGAACTCGCGTGGTATATAAACCATTGCCATAATTATATAACAGCCGGTATCGGTCCGCCCTGTATCTTTGCGGCAAAAGCAGAACATGACCGGTGTATGAAGAAGATGGTATTGGCACTATGGCTTGTCGGCATGGGATGGACAAGCTTGTGGGCGGCAGGACGGGTGGTAAAGGGGTATGTGCTCGACAACGAAGGCACCCCCTTGCCCGGTGCCTATGTGCACGATGAAGGCAGCCACACGGCCGTGACGGATGCGGACGGGTACTTCGAACTGTCCGTACCGGAGGAAGTACGATTGCTGAAGGCCGATTACGTGGGTTTCAAGGCATTGACCCATGCCATGGAGCGTCCCGACGACGTGCAGGTGCTGGTGATGACCCCCAACACGGAGCTGGAAGAGGTGGTGGTGAGAGCAGGAGGCCTCGGCACCGTGAAAAGCCGTATCGAGGTGCTGAACACGGAGAGCGTGACTTCGCAGGCCCTGACGCGCGCCGCCTGCTGCAACCTGTCGGAAAGCTTCGTGACAAACCCATCGGTGGACGTGGCCTACAGCAATGCCGTGACGGGTGCCAAGCAGATACAGCTGCTGGGATTGGCCGGCACGTACGTGCAGATGCTCACGGAGAACTTTCCCAACCTGCGCGGCGCGGCTGCCGCCTACGGGCTGGACTACATACCGGGGCCGTGGATGCAGAGCATACAGGTGTCCAAGGGTGCGGCTTCGGTGCGGAACGGCTACGAGTCCGTCACGGGACAAATTGACGTGGAGTACAAGAAGCCGAAAGTGGCCGACCCGCTGCTGGTCAACCTCTTTGCCAGCAGCGCGGGACGTTACGAGGGGAATGCCGTGGGAGCTGTCGAGTTGAACGACCGCCTGTCCACCGCTTTGTTCCTAAACTATTATAACGAAACCATGGCGCACGACCGGAACGGGGACACCTTCCTGGACATGCCGCAGATGCAGTCGCTCAGTGTCATGAACCGCTGGCATTACCAGACTCCCCGTTTCGTGTCCCAATGGGGAGTCAAGGCGTTGCTCGACCGCCGCACGAGCGGGCAGACCGAGCACACGCTGGGTAGCAACGCGGGCTTCGCCCCCTACACCATCCGCAACAATGCCAACCGGATGGAGGCTTTTGCCAAAAACGGCTTTATCCTCAACCCGGACCGCAACGAGAGCGTGGCCCTTATCGTGTCCGGCTCGTACCACGACCAGCAATCGGACTATGCAACCAAGGCCTACCACGTGCGCGAGGCAAACCTCTACGCTTCCCTGCTTTATGAAAGCGAGTTCGGCAACCGCCACAAACTGGCCGCCGGGCTGAATTACAACTGGGACCAATATGACCAGCAGGGCAATGTGGTCGACCGTTACCTGCCGCAGGCACGCCGGGTGGGCGAACACGTGGCGGGAGCTTACGCCGAATACACGTGGACTCCGGTGAAGAACTTCACCTGGATGCTGGGGTTGCGGGCCGACTACAGCACGCTGCACCGCCGCGGATTTGTGACTCCCCGAACGCATCTCAAATACTCCCCGGCCACCTGGCTGGACTTGCGGGCTTCCCTGGGGAAGGGCTACCGCAGCGCGTTCGTCCTGCCCGAGCACAGTTACCTGCTGGCAAGCAACCGCACGTGGCACATTGCCGACGACCTGCGGCAAGAAGAGGCGTGGAACTACGGACTCAGTACCGCCTTCCACATCCCGATACGCGGCGAGGAACTGGCCGTGAACGCCGAATGGTTCTACACGGACTTCCAGAACCAGGTGGTGGTGGACATGGACCGGGACGCGCACGCCATTTACTTCCACAACCTGGAGGGGCAGTCCACCTCCAGCGTGTTCCAGGTGGATGCCACCTACCCGCTCTTCCGGGGCTTCACGCTGCTGGGGGCTTTCCGCTGGATGGACGTGAAGAGCACCTACGCCGGCAAACTCATGCGCAAGCCGCTCACCAGCCGCTACAAGGCGTTGGCCACCGCTTCCTACGAAACGCCGCTGAAGAAATGGCAGTTCGACCTCACCGTGCAGGTCAACGGCGGCGGACGAATGCCGACACCCGATGCGGAACGCCCGCTTTGGAGCGAGACCTTCCCCGCCTACGCCCAGCTAAGTGCCCAGGTGACGCGCCGCTTCCGCCGGTGGAGCATCTACGCCGGCGGCGAGAACCTGACGAACTACAGGCAGCCGAACCCGATTGTGTCGGCGGCTGACCCGTACGGACCGGACTTCGACGCCACGTTGGTGTGGGGACCGACGATGGGCTTCAAGCTCTACGCAGGCGTGCGCTACAACATCCCGAAGATATAATAGGTAGTAGAGATATATAAAGGAATAATTCCAAAAACAGATAGAACGATGAAAGCAAGAACCATGCTGTATGCCGCCCTGCTGATGTGCGGGATGATGGCCGCGCCCGCTTCGGCGCAAGACGCAAAGGAAGGAAAGAAGGAAAAAGCCGAGGTCACGTTCCTCGTGTCCATGACGTGCGAGAACTGCCAGAAGCGCATCGAGGACAATATCTCTTTCGAGAAAGGGGTGACGGCCTTGGACGTAAACCTGCCTCAGAAGACCGTTACCATCGAATACCGCAAGGACAAGACCTCGCCCGACAAGCTGAAGGCCGCCATCCGCGAGCTGGGCTACACCGTGACCCCGCTCCGCCTGAGCAAGCCGGAGAAGGATTAGAACAGCAAGCAAAATGAGGGTGTGTTGAAATGGAGTTTTCCTATTTCAACACACCCTCATTCCGTTTGCTGCGTGTGCTCCGCGCGCTACCTCTATTTCCGCCCGAAGTAGAAATCCAGCAGATGCTTGGCAGCCACGAACGAGCTTACCTCGTCGGCCAGCACGCGTTGTTCTTCCCGCGCCAGCAAGTCCTTGATGGTGGGATTCTGGTAGAAATTGGACTTCAGTTGCTCGTTGATGGTTTCATACATCCAGTACTTGGACTGGTTGTTGCGCTTGTGGGCGAAGTAGCCGTTGGCCTTGGTGAAGGCGATGTAGCGTTCCACCATGTCCCACACCTCGGCGATGCCCGTGTGCTCGGTAGACGAACACAACAGCACCTCGGGCGACCAGCCCGACTCGTGGGGCGGGAACAGGTGCAGCGCGTTCTGGAACTGCCGCCGCGCCACCCGAGCCCGTTCCAGGTTGTTGCCGTCCGCCTTGTTGATGGTGATGCCGTCCGCCATCTCCATGATGCCGCGCTTGATGCCCTGCAACTCGTCGCCCGTGCCGGTGAGTTGCAGCAGCAGGAAGAAGTCCACCATGGAATGCACCGATATCTCGGACTGCCCCACCCCCACCGTCTCCACAAAAATGATGTCAAAGCCCGCCGCCTCGCACAGGATGATGCTCTCGCGCGTCTTGCGGGCCACACCTCCTAGCGAACCGGCCGAGGGCGAAGGGCGGATGAAGGCGTTCTGCGCCACGGAGAGTTCCTCCATGCGGGTCTTGTCGCCCAGGATGCTGCCCTTCGAGCGTTCGCTGCTGGGGTCGATGGCCAGCACGGCCAGCTTGTGCCCGCTGCGCACCAGGTACATGCCCAACGCCTCGATGAAGGTGCTCTTGCCCGCACCCGGCACGCCCGTAATGCCCAGGCGGATGGCTCCTCCCGCATGGGGCAGGCATCGCTCTATCACCTGCTGGGCCATCTCCTGATGTTCGGGCAGCGCACTTTCCACCAAGGTTACAGCCTGCCCCAACAGCGGGATGTCGCCCGCCAGGATGCCCGCCACGTACTCGTCGGCGGTGTATTGCCGCCGCTTCTTGCGGGGCTGGCGGTAGGGGTTCACGATGGGCGCGTCCGCCACGCCCTGGTTCACGGTCAGCCCTTTATATTCGGGGCTGTTCTCGGGATGCAGTTCGTCGTGCTTGTAATGCATAATCGGTTCGTTTGATATGCAAGGATATTTTGTGCACAAAGATATTGTTTTGTACGCAAAGACGCAAAGGCGCGAAGAGTGTATGGATTAAACAACTCTTCGCGCCCTTGCGTCTTTGCGTACAAAACTCACTGGACGTTCCAGGCGATGCTCACCACCACATACGCGTTCTGCGGGTCGTTGGTCTGCAGGGTCACGGTGCGGTTGTACTGCCCGGCGGACAGGCCGGTGGCATCCACGGCGAAGCGCACTTCGGCGGAGCGTCCGCCCTTCACGGTGAGTTGTTCCGCCTTCGGGATTATCTCCTTGTCCTGGCAAATGACGCGGCGCACTTCAAGCGGGTTCTGCCCCACATTCTTGAGGGTGAAGGCCACGTTGTGCCTCGTCCCGGCGGCCACGGTGCCCAGGTTGGCCGTGCGCGTGGTCATTTCCAGGATGGGGGCGGTGCGGCGTTCCTCGAGCGTCAGGTGGCTGAAGTCCTCCGTCACGTTGGCCGTCAAGGCGACGCGATAGGTATCCGAGCGATCCTCCTGCCCGTTCAATACAATGTACAGGTGTCCATCCACGGGTCCCCACACAGGGCACAATTCCGAATTGAACGAGAACGTCAGTTCCGCCTCGGCATTGGGAGCAAGAGCCACCCCGCCGTTGTTCACCGTGACGTAAGGCGGCAGGTCGGCAAACGACAGCCTTACCGCCTCGTTCGTTACGTTCTTCACTTTCAGTCCTGCCTGCTTCGCCGTGCCTTTCGTCACGTTGCCAAAGGCCACTTCCTTGGCGGTGAGGCGGATGCTGCCCATGGCCACGCGGTAGGAGGCGCGGGCTTCACCGCGCGGCTTGGGGTTGACGCTACCCTTGATGACGAGCCGCTCGCGTTCCACCGTGGCGTTGCTCTGCACGGAGATGCTCTTGTTGAAGTTGCCCGGGCGGCCTGCCGGGTTGTAGGTCACGGTTATCTTGCCCTTCTGCCCGGGCTCCACGGGGCTTTTGGTCCACGAGGGGGTGGTGCACCCGCAGCTGGCCTGCACCCGGGAGATGACAAGGGGGGCGTTGCCCTGGTTTTCGAACACGAAGTCGTGCGACACGCGCCCGTCGGCCTCCTCGATGGTGCCGAAGTCGTGCGTCTTGTTTTCGAAGGCGATGACGGCCTGCGCCCGCACCAGCACCGGCAGCAGGGCGGCAGAAGCCAAGATGAGCAGTTTCTTCATCATTTGTCCGTTTCCGATTTAGGTATCACTTCCCCGCGTATGATGAGGCGCTTGGTGCCCAGGTTGGGGTTGTTGGTGGTCACCGAGATGCTCTTGGCGAACTTGCCGGGGCGGTTGCGCGTGCTGTATTTCACGCTGATTTTTCCGCTCTTGCCGGGTTCCACCGGGGTCTTGGTCCACGAGGGGGTGGTGCAGCCGCAGCTGGCACGCACGTTGGTGATGATGAGGGCCGAGTCGCCGTCGTTGGTAAACGTGAAGTCGTGGCGCACGTCGCCGTCCTTTTCATAAATCTTGCCGAAATCGTGTTCGGTTTCTTCAAACTTCAGCACGGCCTGCGACATGGCCGCGAAGGACACGCACAGCCCTAACAATAACAAACTTATTTTTTTCATATCGTGATAATTTATGAAGTTTAATTTCCCAAAAACCTCGCAAAGTTAGAAAAAGCATCCCCACGGCGTACCGCGCGTTGTTTCAAAT